>JANWZO010000015.1 GCA_025054615.1 Kiritimatiellia bacterium | reverse complement strand
CGCGCCCCTATTCAATCTTGATGGACGGGCGCGCCGCAGCGTGCGCGCCTCCAAGGGGAGAAGGCGGATGAAGAGATCAGTCCCTGCAACGCAGCATTTCGAATTAGAAGTGATCCTCCGGCAACTGGACAACGCTGATTTCAGGTCTCCGACCTCGGTGGGCCCGTCCGCTCGCCTCGCTGCCTTCTTCAGCCTTGTCCGCTTGTCCTGCTATTTGGAAATTGTCCCAGTGCAGCGGTCTTCCCTGCGCTGCCATCGGGTCATTTCTATCTCGGTCCCGAGGGGGGGAATTTTCAAAGGGTCACGTCAAAAATCCGACCCTTTCACGCCAGAAATTCGGCGATCAGGAGCGTGTAATCGTCGCTTACCGCGTTGGTGCCCCGATGGGCCGCAAGAGCCCGGTTCACTCGCTCCATGAGCGACGGAGCGGGCTCGCGGCCGTGGGTCCGGAGCAATTCCAGCAGGCGATCGTCGCCGAATTCCTCGTGCCGTTCGTTCATCGCCTCGGGGATGCCATCGGTAAAGAACGCCAGCTTGTCACCGGGCTCGACGCGGAATTCGCTTTCCGGCCAATCGGCCTGTTCAAAGAAGACCAGGGCGGGGCCGCTTTGGATCGGGACGGGGAATGCATCGCTGGCGGCCGCACGAATATGGATCGGCGGAGGGTGCCCTGCCGACGCGACCCGGCATGTGATCGAAGGCGAAGCGATGTCGATGACAGCGTAGATCATCGTGACGAACTTGTCCGGCGGCAGCTCCCGCGCCACAAGCTCATTAATCCGCGCGATGACCCTGGCAGGCCGCTCGAGGATGTCCGAGCCAGTGCGGTCCCCCTTCATGCCGGCGACGGCCATCTTGATCAGTCCGGAAATCAGCGCGGCGCCGGCGCCGTGGCCGGACACGTCCGCCACGTAGAGGGCAATCCGATTGCCCGATAGCGTGAAGACATCATAGAGGTCGCCGCCCAGCATCGCGCAGGTGACGAAGCAGCGCTCGAATGCGAGACGGGCGTGGCGCGGCAAATCCCGCGGCAATAGGCCGAGCTGAACGTCTCGCGCGAGGGCAAGTTCTTCTTCGTACTGTCGGTTGAGACGCTCCAGCTCGCGGTTCGTGTCCTGCAAAACTTCATTACGGAACGCAAGTTCGCGTGCGAGCGCTCGGTTCTCGACCATCGCAAGATGCTCGCGGCGATAAAGCACAAGCACCATCGTGATCAGCGCATTCATCGCAAGGGCCAGCACTACCGCAGCGCGGCGAACTGCCGCTTTTTTCAAATGGACGGTTTCGGCCAGGATGTCCACGCCCACAATTGCAACGGTCTGGCCCGCCGCATCGCGGATCGGCGCGTAGCCGGAGATGGAATCGGGATAGGGCGGGTCGGCTGTCACCTCTTCGTCCGCCGAGGGCCCGTCCCACGCCGAGACCATGGCGGGGAAAGCGGATGCGTCATAGGGGGTGCCCGGCGGCTGGCTGCGCTCGTCCGGATCGATTTGTCCGTTGCCGTTCCGGTCGCGCTCCGGTTCGTCCACGACATAGACGTAGGAGGAGGGAGGAGCCCCGGGTGTCGGATCCCTTCGCATCACGTAAACGTATCGGATGTCCGGATTCGCATCCGTGACCGCGGAAAGCAGCCGTTGAATTTTCGCCAAGGAGGGAAGACCCACGTCGGCAGGCTCTCGAATGGCGGTCACATCGTCGGGATCGATCGCTGCCGCCAGCGCAATGGCCACCGCTTTCGCCTGTGCGCGGATTTCATCCAGAATTGCCTTTGAAGCTGTTCGGTAGGCCAGCGCAAAGATCAGAATGACTACGGCCCACGCCATGGCGAGCAGGGCCATTCGCACCGCAGCCCGCTGAGGAATGGGGATTCGGATCATGCGCATAGCCCGAGAACAAAACCCGACAGCCCCATAGCGCCCCCCCCGAAGGAAGTCTATTTCAGCTCAGCTAGCTTCTGAACAGGAATCGCCTCTGCCGCGGATCGCAGATCCTCCGGCTTTCCGCCGTAAACGGAAATCTCGACCATATATCGGTCGGCCACGAGGATCTTGAGTTCGCCCGAACGGGCGGAGTGATCGAATTTTTCTAGCGCGCGGTGTCCACTGATGTCCACCGTACGCTCAAAACCCGTCTCGGTCTCCCGATCCACCTCGGACATCGTCCATGCGGCCGCCAGCATTCCCGCGAGGCCTGTCCCGCCGTAGTCGGTCATTTTGACGGTCATTCGGGCCTCCCCCTGCTCGTAGCGGCCTTCGGCGTATGAGGTGGTTATTCCCATAAAAGAGGTCTTTTCGCCACCACTTTCCTTCCGTTTGTAGCCTCCGATCGAATTCGGGAGCAACGCGCGCATGGCTCGGAAATCGGCCACTTGAACCGCCTCATTGGTTTGGGCCGATTGCATCGCGCCAATCGCCTTGAAGACCGAGGATAGGTCAGCTTCCTGTGCAGCGCTGTTCAGCACACCCATGCAGATCATACAGATGCCTAAACGGAACATATCTCTCCTCCACGCGCTTGAATTGATGAAGTGCGAGGGGTACACTGTCCGATAGGCAGCTGAAGATCAATGGCGAATTTGCGAGGCGGTCTCCGAAGTGGGCCGATAGAAGCTCGGGGCAGGGTAACGGGGCCTTATGTTGGAGAGCGGCGCGCGCCGAGAAGCCGTTCGAACGCACAGGCTTCTGCCGTGTCGAACCTTTTGGTGAATGTCGGTGTCCAACCGATTGACGCGCTCATGCTTCAGCTCGGTCTTCGCAATTCGGATTTGGTTCATCTAGCGTCCGATCTCGGGCTGACGCACAAACAGGTCGCCAAGGCGCGCCGAGGGCGGCGCCTATCTCTCCGCATTCAGAACAAGATTATTACCGCCCTGAATCGGATTCCGAATCTGGGCGCGCCGATCCGGCATGAAGATTGCTTCACCTATTTGGGGAAGGCGTCCAACCCACGCCTCCAAGAACCAAAAGAAAAAGAAAGGGGAAGCGCATGAGTATGGACATCCTGGTGCACGCGGAAGGGTTCCGACTGACGGAACCTCTGAGAGAGAAAACGATCGAGAAAGTGGCCCGTCTTGAGCACTATGCGGGCCGCGCCCTGCGAGCCCGCGTGACTCTCAAGCGCGCGAGTGCTCACCCGTCACCGACCCAGTTCGAGGCGCACGTGCGCATGGAGGTGCCGGGCAACGATGTTAGTGCCGTACAGAAGGCATCACAGCCGCTGGAAGCGGTCGATTTGCTAGTTGAAAAGGTCGAGCAGCTTCTTCGGAAGAGGAAGACGGCGCGGATGGCGCGTCGCGAGCGCGCCCCCCGGTGGCGCCTCGCGGAAGCCCTGACCTAGGGCCGGAAGTCCAATCGAACATCGACGACGGACGGCGCATGGCGCCGTCCGTTTTTTTTCGCATACCTCCCATGCCGTGATTGCGGATACATCATTTTTGTATCAATGGAGCGCAAAGTTGTACTGTCGCACGCCGTCGCATCCGAGTTGAGGCCGCGCGAGAGTCAGGCCCCTTGGCCGGAGGAAGAGCGCAGCAGCAAGGCGGTTGCTTTCGTGAGACTGGGTGGGAATGCTATATAAGGTACCCCATGTCGGCGACTGTCCCATTTGTCCATCTCCATTTCCATACCGAGTACAGCCTTTTGGATGGCTGCTGCCGAATCGGCCGAGCGATCGAGCAGGCGAAGAAGCTCGGCATGAGCGCGTTGGCTATCACCGACCACGGGGTGTTGTACGGGATCGTGGATTTTTACAAGCAGGCGAAGGATGCGGGGATCCGCCCGATCATCGGCTGCGAGGTCTACATGGCCCACGGCTCCATGAAAGAGCGGCGCCGCGAGGAGGAGACCGGCTCACAAGCGAACCATCAACTCCTTCTCTGCGAAACGAACGAGGGCTATGCGAATTTGATGCGCCTCGTGTCTCTCGCGCACCTCGAAGGATTTTATTACAAGCCGCGCATCGACCTCGAAACGCTCGCCCGATACAGCAAGGGCCTGATCGGCACCTCTTCGTGCCTCAACGGCCAGATTCCATCGCGGCTCTTGCGCGGCGATTTTGAAGGCGCGCTGAAGCTGGCGGGCACCTATGCCGAAATCTTCGGAAAGGGAAATTATTTCATCGAACTGCAGGATCACGGCCTTGAAGAGCAGCGCGTCGTGAATCGGGGGCTGCTCGAAATTGCCAAAAAACTCTCGCTCCCACTCGTTGCGACGAATGACGTGCACTACCTGCTGCCGGAGCACGCGGAGGCGCACGAGGTTATGCTCTGCCTGCAAACCGGCACAACGATGAGCGACCCCAAGCGGCTGCGGTACGGGTCGGACCAGTTTTACATGAAATCTGGCGCGGAGATGCTGCGTCTGTTCAACGAGGTGCCGGATGCCGTTTCAAACACGGTGGAAATCGCGCAGCGCTGTACCGTCGAACTGATCCGCAAGGGCGAGCTCCATTTTCCGACCTATCAGGTGCCGGCCGGCTACACCCAAAAGGAATACTTGATCAAACTCGGCCGGGAAGGGCTCCGAAAGCGCTATGGGATCGACGATGTCTACAATCCGAAAAACGAGCGGGAGGAGGCGATCGTCCGGCGCTTTTTCCACGAAGTGGAGATCATCGAAAAAACAGGATTTATCAACTATTTCCTTGTTGTCTGGGACTTCATCCACTTCGCCCACCAGAACAAAATCCCCGTCGGACCCGGGCGCGGTTCGGGCGCCGGAAGCGTTGTGGCGTACGCGCTCGAGATCACCGGGATCGATCCGCTCAAATATGGGCTGTTTTTTGAGCGTTTCCTGAATCCGGACCGCGTGTCGCCGCCGGATTTCGACATCGACTTCTGCCAGTGGCGCCGCGGAGAGGTCATTGACTACGTCAAACAAAAATACGGCCGCGAGAACACCGCGCAGATCATCACCTTTGGATCGCTAGGCGCCAAAACGGTCATCCGGGATCTCGCCCGCGTCTTGGAGCTGCCGCTCTCGGAAGCCGACCGGCTCGCCAAGATGATCCCCGAAGCGCCTGACATGACGCTCGACCGCGCGCTGCAGGAAAATCCGGAATTTCGGCAGGCCTGCCAGAATGAGCCCGCTGCGCAGCGGATCCTCAAATATGCCCGTGTCCTGGAAGGCCTCCCGCGCAACCCAGGCACGCACGCCGCGGGCGTGGTCATCGGGGAGAGGCCGCTCATCGAGCTGATTCCGCTCTCGCGCGACAAATCGGGCGAGCCGTGCACGCAGTTCGAGATGAAGCCGCTCGAGATGGTCGGGTTGCTCAAGATGGATTTCCTCGGGCTCAAGACGCTTACAATCATCCAGGAGACCCTTGAGGCGATCGAACGGAACCATGGGGTCAAGGTGGACCTTGAGCGCCTGCCGGACGATGACCGCGCAGTCCTCGACCTGCTGAGCCGCGGCGACACGGTCGCGATCTTCCAGGTGGAATCCGCAGGCATGCGCGACATGCTGCGCAAGGTTGGCGTCAGCCGATTCGAAGACCTGATCGCGCTGATCGCGCTGTTCCGCCCAGGCCCCATGCAGTTTGTCGACGAGTTCGGCGCTCGGAAAAACGGGCGCGCGAAAATTGACTACCCTCACCCTAAATTGGAGCCCGTCCTCAAAGACACCTACGGCATCTTCCTCTACCAGGAACAGGTGCAGCAGGCGGCCAACGTGCTCGCCGGGTTCACCCTCGCGCAGGGCGATCTGCTCCGCCGCGCGATGGGCAAAAAAAACAAGGAAGAAATGGCCGCCATGCGCGAGAAGTTCATCGAAGGTTGCGCCCGGCACAGCCACCTGCCCCGCGCGAAGGCGGAAGCCATTTTCGACATCATCGACAGATTTGCCGGCTACGGATTCAACAAATCCCACAGCGCCGCCTATGCCGTCATTGCGTGGCGGACCGCCTGGCTGAAGGCGTATTACCCGGTCGAATTCATGGCGGCAAACCTCTCGGTCGAAATCAGCGACAACGACCGGATTGGCGAATTGCTGGCCGAATGCGCCGAACTGGATATCGAGATTCTGCCGCCGAGCGTCAACGAAAGCGGCGTGCGGTTTACCGCGCTTCGCCCCGACGGCTCCGGGCGCCGCGCCATCCGGTTTGGCCTCGCCGGCATCAAAAACGTCGGCATCGGCGCGGTCGAGGCGATCGTAAAAGAGCGCGAGCGCGGCGGACCTTTCCGGGGGCTTGTCGATTTTTGCATGCGGGTCGAAAGCCAGTTCGTCAATCGAAAGACCCTGGAAAGTCTGGTCCGCTGCGGCGCCTTCGACTTCACCGGTCTGCCGCGCTCGCGCCTGTACGCCGGCATCGAAACGGCCATGGCGCGAGCCGAGGCCATTCAGCGCGACAGGAAATCTGGCCAGATCTCCCTGTTTGAGGAATTGGAAAGCTCAAGCGCGGTGGCCGATGACTCGATGCTTCCCCCCGCCGAACCGTGGCCGGCGAGCCAAAATCTCGCGGGCGAGAAGGAGCTGCTGGGCTTCTACATCTCCGGGCACCCGCTGGCGTCTTTCCGAAATGAAATCAAACGATACAGCCTCCACACCCTGAATGACCTGCGATCCGCGCCGGACAAGGTTGCGACACGGATCGCCGGGCTCGTGACACAGATTGCCAAGCGGTTCACGAAGAAGGACCAGAAGCCAATGGCGACGTTTCGCCTAGAGACCCTCGAGGGCGCGGTACCCGTCGTCCTGTTTCCCGCCGCCTATGAACAGTACGCCATGCACGTTCGCGAAGAGGCGCCAGTGCTCGTTTGCGGCGAGCTGGCGCGCGACGGCGACGAGCTGGACATTCGGGCGAACGAAATTTACCCCTTGCAGGAGGCGCACCGCTTTTTTGTGCAGAGGATCAGCCTTCACGTGCCGGAGGCGCGAGCAACCGAGGAGGTCCTTGGTGCGGTGCGTCAGGTTCTCCGCTCCAACCCCGGTCAAACGCCCGTCACCGTCTGTATTGAATTCCCCGGGGGCCAGAAGGTCTTCGTCCAAGCCGGCACCGCATATCAAACAAACGCCTCGCAAAAAGTGATCCACGAGCTGGAAAAAGTGCTTGGCGAGGGCAGCGTGTTCATCTCCGTCAACCCTGCGCCCTATCTTCGACCTCGGAGCCGCTCGGGGAATGGTCGATCGCCAGGCGGCTGACCGCATTGCCACCGTGCGTCGCGCGGAGAGGAGCGGCGCTCGTGGAGTCCGCCCCGGACCGCACGGTTCGAATTGTGTTGGCGGAGCGGGGCGTGTAGCGCATCCTGACGCCGGATGAACGAGCATTGGATCGCCGTCGTCATGGGCCTGGTCGAGGGCTTCACGGAGTTCCTTCCCGTTTCGTCGACCGGCCACTTGATTCTCGTCGGCCACCTGCTCGGCTTCGACGGAGAAACGGCGAAGCTGTTCGAGGTCTTCATCCAACTCGGGGCGATCCTGGCAGTGGTCACCATGTACACGCGAACGTTCGCGGAATTGTTCAGCGAGCCCTCAGGCCCGGGTTTCAGCGGTTACAATGGAATCCTCTTTCTCGGGCTGACCACGCTTCCCGCGGTGGTGGTCGGGCGGGCGAGCCACGCTGCGATCAAGGCGCACCTGTTTGGCCCGGACACCGTTGCGGTCGGGCTGGCGGCGGGCGCGGTGTGGATCCTGGTTGCGGAGCGGCTGCATAGTGACCGTCCGGCTGTCGGTCTCTCCGCCATGACGTGGCGGATGGCGCTGGGCATTGGCCTCTTTCAGTGCCTTGCCCTCTGGCCCGGCATGTCCAGGTCGACCTGCACGATCCTCGGCGCGATGATGCTGGGGCTGGACCGCGCCAGTGCGGTGAAATACTCGTTCTTCGCGGCCGTGCCCGTGATGACGCTGGCCGTGGCCTACGATCTGCTGAAAAATGCTTCGTTGCTGACGGCGGAGACCATCCCCTGGTTTGCCATCGGATTTATCGTGGCGTATCTGTCGGCCGCCGCGGCAATCCGCTTTTTTCTGCACTGGATTTCCCGTCACGGTCTCGCGCCGTTCGCATGGTATCGGCTGGCGGTCGCCGCCGCGGTCTGGCTGTTGCTCTAGTCGGTAGCTCCGTAGAGGCGTCTCCGCGGATCCGGCGGATCGATAGAAATTTTCTGGGAACGCACGCTGGAACATACTAGCCTTAAGCCGAGGTTCGTAGAAGGTCGGCGTCCTGCGGGGCGTCAGCCCGCTGCCGTCCGGCCCCTGCATGGGGCAAGCGAATGAAGGTCGAACGCATACAGTTGTATCACATCGATTTGCGGAAACGCCCGCCGCATCACCAGCTTTTCGCCATCCGGCTCTGCACCGACGATGGACTTTGCGGGGTGGGGGAGATCGCAATGCCCTACGGCGTCGGCGGCGAGAGTGTGCTTGCCGCGGCGCGGGCAGTGGGCGAGCGATTCGTGCTCGGATGCGACCCCGCACGGCCGGAGGCGCTGTGGCAATCCGTTTTCCGCGGTAGCTATTGGGGGCTGGGCCATTCGCTGGCCCTATACGGCGCAATGGCCGGCTTCGACCTGGCCTGCTGGGACATCAAGGGCAAATCGGTCGGTCGCCCGCTCCACGACCTGCTAGGGGGCCGTGTTCGGGATTCGCTGGATCTCTATGCGAACCACTGGTATGGCGACGCGAAGACGCCCGAAGAGTTTGCCGCGAAGGCCGCCGCTGCCGTTGCAGCCGGCTGGCGCGGGTTGAAATTCGATCCCTTTCGCGAACACGCGGGTCGAACCCAAGCCGCCGCCGTCCAACTGGACCCTGCGGCCGGCAAACGCGGTGTCGCGCGTGCGAAAGCCGTGCGGGAGGCGATAGGGCCCGACGTTCGCCTGTATTTTGATCTGCACGGCGCCCTTGCGCCGGACGACGCCGTGCGCTGGTGCGCGGAACTGGTAGAACTTGAACCCGCCTTCATCGAGGAACCGGTGGCCACGCTCCACGCCGACGCCACCGCGCGCGTTCGAGCGGCGCTCCCCCGCCTGCCGCTGGCGGGTGGGGAACGGCTCTATCTTCGTCAGCATTTCCTGCCCTACCTTGAAAAGGGCCTGTTCGATGTGGTCCAACCGGACGTCTGCCTCGCGGGGGGCATCACGGAGACGCGAAAGATCGCGGCCTTGGCCGAGTCGTATTCAGTCCGGGTCCAGCTTCATAATTGCGCCGGACCGATCTGCACCGCCGCATCGCTTCATCTTATGCTGGCCACGCCCAACGCCTCGCCGCAGGAATGGTTTCCGTTCTGGGAGGACGGGCGGTACGACATGGTGCACGAGCCGTTTGAACCCATCGCGCGGGATGGCGCGTTCGATGCCGCGCACGCGAACCGGCCGGGCCTCGGCGTCGAACTCAACGACGACTACGTCCAGCCATTCCTGGTCTCGGAACTTTCAAAATGAGCGTCCCGGCTATGCGGAGGGAGCCGGTACGGCCGGAGGACATTTCCTCACTTATCGCGTTTTGGGATTTTCAGGGCGAGGGATCCCTGCATGCGGCTCGTGGCCACAGCGCGCTGTTGCTCCGAGAAATGCGCGGGCCCATCCGTAGAGCGCCAGAGGGAATTTTCGGCCCCAGTTCATTGCGCATCGAATGGGGCCAGTGGCTCCGCATTCCGCGTAAAGACATCGGCCCGCTCGATCTGCATGGCCGCTCTCCCCTCTCGATGGTGGCGTGGATCAGGCCGGACAGCGATCGCCCCTGGCAATTCATCGCCGGTGTCTGGAACGAACATGATCATCTGCGACAGTACGCCCTCTTCTATAATGGGACGCGGCAGAGCCATTCTCCATCGATGAACCGCACTGAGTGCCGTCTTCGGGTTCACGGATATCTGTCGCAAAGCGGCGGCCATACGCCAGGCCACCCAGCCTGTTATTCCTATGCCACAGGCCGGACAGAATGCTACCCGGAACATTGGCATTGCATCGCGTTCACCTGGGATCTCCGCCACATACGCGTCTATGTGAACGGGCAGCTCGACACCAACGGCGATGCGAATCCCTTCCTGTTCGACGATTCAATTTTTGACGGCGGTTCCGGCGGCGCGGATTTTACAGTCGCCCAACGGGCCATGGCGCTGTGGCACGGATATCCAGATGAGAGAATGCCCGCCTGCGAGGGCTTCTCCGGCTTGCTAGGTGGCCTGGCCGTCTACGGGCGCGCGTTGGATGAAGCCGAACTGAGGGTGCTAGCACTGTGCGGGCGCATGGAGGGCGTATGAAAATCGGAATCCTCACGTATCACCACGTCATGAATTACGGCGCGATGCTGCAAGCCTACGCGCTCTCCCGCTATCTGCGGGACTGCGGGCATAGCGTCGAAACCATCGATTATCGGCCGACCAAAGCGATCGAGGCCTATCGCAAGGCGTTCTTCGAAAACAATCCCTATGAGCGCGAGCACCGAGTCCGCCAGGAAAGGTTCGACGACTTTCTCCGCCGCGAGATTCCGTTGAGTCCGCGGCCGTTCGAGACGCGCGAGGGATTCGACGAGCTCCGCGGGCGGTACGCGTGCACCATCACCGGCAGCGATGAGGTTTGGAACATCAACTCATTCCGCGGCTACGATCCCTCCTATTTCCTCGATTTCGCGGAGGGGGGCCGTCGCGTCGCGTACGCCGCCACATTCGGATTCACCGCCACCACGGGCGCCCACCGCGGGGAAATCACGCGACTGTTGTCCGCATTCAGCGCGCTCGGCGTGCGGGACGAACACACGATGCGCATTCTGCGCGACGAATGCGGGCTGTCCTCCGTGAAAACAGTTGACCCCACGCTCCTACTCGACAGCTACGAGCGTGTCGCGGTTCCTCCGCCCGAGTCCGGATACGTGCTCGTCTACGCGAATTGCTCGGAGGCCGAGGCGGAATATGTCCGCCGTTTCGCCGAGCGGGTTCGAAAACCCGTCGTTGCTATTGCGTATCCTTTGGCCGGCGCCATCAACAAAATGGAGCTCTCGCCGGCGGAATGGATCGGCTACTACGCGGCGGCCGATTACATCTTCAACGGGTTCTTCCACGGCATCATTTTTTCACTGATTTACCGTAAGCCGTTCACCGCGTTTCTCTCCTCGAGCAAGGCGATGAAAATGGGCGATCTGCTGAGCGACATCGGGTTGTCCAGTCGTCTTGTGAAAATCGGCAGCACCTCGGATCCGCTGCCGGATCCCGAGCTGGATTACTCCGAATCTGAACCCCGTTTGGCTCGAGCCCGAGACGAATCTCGCGCCTTCCTCCGAACGGCCCTCGCAACGTCGCCGAGCTGAGCAAATTTCCATACCATGGAAAAAGATCACTTTAGCGCTTCCATGGTTTGTAAAATCCATCGGTTGGAAACTTTATGATGTCCCAGCCCCAACGAGTCGAAGACGACGTATATGCATTTGACGACCCCCGGCGGGCCGTCGTGATCCGCCGGCCGGACCTTCCGGCGCCGTGGATCAACTACCTTTCAAACGGGAACCTGCACGCGTTTGTGTCGCATGCGGGCGGCGGATGCCTCTGGTGGAAAAGTCCGATCAATTTCCGCATCACCCGCTACCGCTCGTGGATGTCGCCGGTGGACAGCCCGGGCTTCTACCTGTACGTGCGCGAGTCCGCGGGGACCGTCTGGTCGCCGACATGGATGCCGACCAAGACGCCGCTGGATGAGTGGCGAGCGGAGCACACGCCAGGTTCGAGCCGGTTTTTTGGGCGCCGGGGGGATCTCGCCGTAGGGCTTTCCCTCTTCATCGCGCCTGAAGAGGACATCTTGGTCTGGGATGCACAGCTCTCAAATCTCGGTAGTCGTGATGCGTCGGTGGATTTGTTTGCCTACGTCGAATTTGGCCTGCTCGAATGGCTGCAGGAGTATCAGTGGGGATACTACATTCGCAACATGCTGAAAACCCGCTGGGATGATGCGGCGGCTGCGCAGCTTTATTTGTATCATCACCAGTCGCACCCTCGACTGGCTGACCTCCCTCTCGTGTTTTTTGCCTCGAACCGGGCCGTCGCCGGAAGCGCGGGCGACCGGCAGGCCTTCCTGGGGCCGTACCGGTCGGAGCGAGATCCCCTGGCCGTAGAGCTGGGTCGTTGCGGCGGAGAGCAGATCTGGTGCGGCGATCCCTGCGGCGCCCTCCACGTTCCGGTCCGTGTGGCACCGGGCGCATCGGAGCGGGTCAGCTTTTTCCTCGGCCTGGTGCCGCGCGCGATGGGGGATTACTCTGCGGCGTTGCGCGCCCTCCCCGAAATCCTCTCCCGCGCGCGCGAGCCGGGTTGGATCGACGCACAGCGCCGTCACCTGGACGGGTGGTGGGCGGACCACTTTTCGGCCTTTGATTGCCGGCTGCCGGATCCGGATATCGAGCGGCAAATTCGCACGTGGTCGCCGGTCAACTGCGTGCATACCGGCCGCTACTCGCGCTCGTTCAGCCAGGCCGCTTCGGGCCTTCGCGGCTATGGGTTTCGAGACACCGCGCAGGACATGCTCGCGATTGCGTACCGGCGGCCCGATTGGGCGCGCGAGGAATTTTTCCGGCTGCTGCGGCACCAGTTCGCCGACGGGCATGTGGTGCACACGTATTTTCCGGAGGACAAGCAGGCGCCGTGGCGCACCGTCCACAGCGATGACCACCTCTGGCTCCCCATGCTGGCTTACGCGCTTGTCTCAGAGACCGGCGATCTTGGACTTCTCGACGAAAAGGTGCCGTACCTGGCCGAAAACGGGCTTGATCGCGGGCCCGAAGCCACAGTCTGGGCGCATTTGCTCGCTGCGCTCGATTTCACCGCGGGACACCTCGGCGCGCACGGCATCCCGCTGACCCTCCACAGCGATTGGAACGACTGCATCGGCCGCTTTGCGCGGAAGGGCAGGGGCGAATCGGTATTCGCCGCGATGCAGTATGTGTACGTCCTCCGCCAGATGCTCGAACTGGCCCGCGCCCGCGGAGAATCCGACACGGAACGCCGGCTTTCCTCCGCGCTCGACGGGCAGCTTCACGCCATTTCCACTCGCTGCTGGGATGGCGAGTGGTGGATCCGCGCGTTCGACGACGACGGTGCGCCCGTCGGCTCGCGCACGTGTCGGTACGGCAAAATCTGGCTGAATTCCCAAAGCTGGTCCGTCCTGGCGAATGTGGGCGACCGCGACAGGCAAATCCGCGCGATGGACGCTGTGTATCAAATCCTGAACACCGAGCGCGGGATCAAAAAACTGCATCCGAGTTTCCCAACTTATCCGGAGGACATGGATGCGTTTGTCGGCTACTCGCTCGGGTGCGGCGAGAACGGGGCGATCTTCTGCCACGCCAACACATGGGCGATCATTGCGGAGGCCCTTCTCGGCCGCGCAGAACGCGCGTGGCAGTACTTCCGCCAGCTTGTGCCCCACCTGGCCCTGCGCCGCGCCGGGCTCGACCGCTACCAGGCGGAGCCGTACGCGTGGGCGAGCAGCATCATCGGCCCCGAAAATCCGCGGTTCGGTTGGGCAAACATCCCGCATGTCACCGGCACGGCCGCCTGGATGGACATCGCGGCAACCCAGTATCTGCTCGGCATTCGGCCCGAGCTGGGGGGATTGCGGATCGAGCCGGTGTTGCCGGCGGAGTGGGCCGGATTTTCGTGCACGCGGAAGTTTCGAGGCTGCCGGGTCGAGATCGAGGCTCGCCGCGCGCATGCCGGGGAGGAGCCCGGCATAACGGTAAACGGCGAACGCCTTGCCGGGCCCCTTGTTCCGGCAACTTCGTTCCGGCGGCCGTCGGCGCAGATCGCCGTCATTCTCCCGCAAACCGGCCTATGAACCTAAAAGGCCTCACACCGTGAATTCGATTGCTCCCGCTCGAAGTTCTCGTTTCGGCGAAGGGTGGAACACGTGGAATACGCACAGCGTGTTATCCCACGTCCTTCTCCCCTGCGGCTTCTCCGTGAACATCGGCATCAAGGAGTACCGTTCGGGGATGTACCTGCGTGAAGCTCTAATTGGCCGAAAAGAAGCCGACCGTGAGGTTGTCCGGCCCGGACCTCGGTCCTACGATGGCGCCTACACGGAATTACGAATTCTTTGGAAGGGACTCGAAATCCTTGTGCAAACCGCCGCAGTGGATGGCGACTGGATCGCCCTGGCAACCCCCTTTCAGAACCATCGCAAACCCGCCGTCCTGGTTGCAGAGGGCGCCTTTCTTTGGAACCGGCCTGGCAGTGTTCGCCGAAACGGCGCGCGGCTCGATGCGGTTTGGCCCGACGGGTCCACGAATGTTTTCGCCGTCGGCGGGGAACCCGTGGAGGAGGCGCAATTGACCGCCCAGGCTCCCTATCTCGCGATTGCGTTGGAACAGCCCGTGGGACTCTCCACCGGCCGATGGCGCCCCGTCGATGAAATCTGCAGCCTGCTCAACCGGGCGCGGGCCGCGTTGGATGAGCGGTCCCGACGGTTCGGCCCCGAAGCCGAGACGCACGCGGCGCTCAGCGCCTGCCTTGCATGGAACACCATTTATGATCCGAACGGTAGGCGAGTGATCAGTCCGGTGAGCCGGCTTTGGAATGAATACAACGGCGGATGGGTGCTCTTTTGCTGGGATACATTCTTTGCCGCCTACATGGCCGCCATCGACGAGCCGGATCTGGCCATCGCGAACTCGCGGGAAATTCTGCGCGAAATGTTGCCGCAGGGGTTTGTGCCCAACACGTCGAACGGCCACGGGTTCAAAACGCGGGACCGCTCGCAACCGCCGGTCGGGTCCATGATGGTGCGCGAGGTCTACCGATGGACGCGCGATCGCCAATTTCTGGAGGAGGTGTTCGACTCCCTCTTAGTTTGGAACCGATGGTGGCTTCGCGCCCGCTGCGTGGGTGAGTTGCTGGCATGGGGGTCGAACCCCTACGACCCGATTCTCGACAACGAATGGGAAACCAAAGGCGTGGGCCAGACCTACGGCTGCGCGCTTGAATCCGGCCTGGATAATTCGCCGATGTATGACGAGGTCCCGGTCGACCCATCGACCCACTGCATGAACCTCCACGATGTCGGCCTGAACAGTCTGTACATCCGGGATTGCGAGGACCTTGCCGACCTGGCGCGGGTGTTGGGGCGCGCGAACGAGGAGCAGGAGCTTCGCGCTCGCGCGGCGACATGGCGGGCTGCCCTGCAGTTGCTTTGGAACGACGAGCGCGGCCTGTTCATGAATCGGCATACCGACAGCGGCGCGTGGAGCCATCGCCTGTCGCCGACGCTGTTCTACCCCCTGCTGGCGGACGCGGCTACTGCGGACCAGGCCACGCGGATGGTGGCGGAGCACTTGATGAACCCCAACGAATTTTGGGGCGACTGGGTCCTGCCCTCGATTTCTCGCGATGATCCGGCGTTTCCGGAGCAGCACTATTGGCGGGGTCGCATCTGGCCGCCGATGAATTTCCTTGTATACCTGGGTTTGCGCCGCGCGGGTCTTAGGGCGGCGGCCGCGGAGCTGGCGGCCAAATCGAAAGAATTGTTTCTGCGGGAGTGGCGGCGCGACGGCCACGTGCACGAGAATTACAGCGGAATCGATGGGTGGGGCTGCCCCTACGAGTGGAGCGACCGGTTCTACCACTGGGGCGGGCTGCTCGGGATGATTGCTCTAATCGAAAGCGGATCGGTGCCCGGCCCGGAATTGCCGTTGCCTACTTAAACATTGGGACCCCGGTCCGGATTCGACAGAAGCGGCCTTGCGTCCATTTCGCCACCGCTACCATAGCGAACCCCGTCCGCGGCTCAAACTTCCATTGCAAACGATTGACGGATGAAAACAGTGCGGTAGGCTTGCCCGCTGGAACCCACCGGAGAGGTGCCAGAGTGGTTGATTGGGCACGCCTGGAGAGCGTGTTTCCTCCGAAAGGGGGAACGTGGGTTCGAATCCCACCCTCTCCGCCATTGAATCGGCCGTAGTTGTCACTCGGACCGCGAACACGTCAAAACTCATTTGGAAATGTTCCCTCTTTTTGACTCATTTGAAATGGCCCTTTTTCCGATTGGCGGGAGATCGGAGGCGCTCCCGACGCCGTAGTTATCTCGCGCAACGATTTCACATAAACTGTCGGGGCAAATTCCCCCCGCTCACTATTTTGGAAAGACAGGTTCCACTCCGAGTCATTCCCATCTGGAGGGTCGGTTTCCTCGCCGACCGTATCCGGCCCGTGTGTAACCGGGCCTTCCACGACGTCCCTACTTGCAGAGTCGGGTATCACGCCGACCGCACGCGCCGGCGCCGTTGAAACCGCGCCCTGCACAAACGGCGCGGGTAAATCCGCGCTCTCGAATTTGCCCACATTGTGGAGGAACGAGTTCCACCTCGTCCGACAATGATGGAGCAACCGTCGTGAGGCAATCCCGATTCTTTTGAGCAATAGAATTAGATCGATAGCGCATGACGGCTTGCTCGCACCTCTTGATGCTCGATTCGATTGGCGGTGCCGCTATATTTCCAACGCATCTCTCAACCCGCGGGGCGGACGGCCTGCCGCAGATAAACGAAGAGTTCTCCGAGGAATCTTCTGAATCCTGTCCAGCGCCAGGCAGGTCGCTGTGTGAAATGGCGAAGGGCTTCAAGCTCTATGAGGGTTTCATCGACGGCACGTTCGTCAAAGCACGAGGGTTGGCGATGGCAACGAGGCGAGAAAAATGGGAAAAGGCGTGAACATCGGGGTGTGGGTCGATCTGCAAGGCTTACGAGTGGCGGTGACCACTACCAAAGTCTGCTTGATCTCACATGCCCTCTGCTTCCCCAAAAACAGGTTTGGGGATAGTCTCTACAACGCGGCGATAACAATCAGCTTGATTAATCGGACTACAGCTTCAATCGCGAGCCGCGGTGAGTGAACGATCTAATTCTTTCAATTGTCGGATGATCCGAGCGACTTTGCGGCCCATCGGTGTCAGGGAATACTCGACGTGGCGGACACGCTCGGGATATTCGGTGCGCACAATCAATCCGTAATTTAGCAATTTGCGCAACCGTTCGTTGAGGATTTTTTTCGATATACCCGGAATGTACCGTTCCAACGCGCCCGGTCTCCGCACGCCATCCGCCAACGCCGCGATTACTCCTGCCGACCACTTGCAGCCCACCACATCCTCGAGGCTGCGATAGGCGGATCGCTCCGAGAGCGGAAGGAATTTCCGTTTCATACTTCTTACCTAGACGCAGCAATCTGAGCCGTCAACCGGTCACCATTTTGTGCCCTCTGGCACCCAATGCTCAACCGTGTACGGTGAGACTCAAGCAGAAATAAGAGTCGTCTATGAAAGGAGTCCCTCATGAAGAAGAAAGCAATATTCTATCATGCCGGGTGCCCGGTTTGCGTGGCCGCCGAACGTAATGTGGCCGCCGCGCTTGACCCGCAGCGATTCGACGTCCAAATCGTTCACCTCGGGGAAAACAAGGCCCGAATACGAGAGGCCGAAGCGGCCGGCGTCAAATCCGTGCCTGCGCTTGTGCTCGACGGCGTACCGTACCACATCAATTTCGGCGCGTCGTTGGACGCTTTGAAATAACTAAAGTAATCAGTTGCAACCGACGGCGACACGGCTCGCGCGAAAACAAGCGCGATCGGGACCATTCGCTCCGGGGGATAAGCCGCCGGCCCAGCGAATTCACCAAGCGCAATTATTTGCTCGGTGCCCGACGACAGACATCCGGCGTTAATCCCCCGGCGCTTGCTAGCCAAGGAGACTTCGCGTTGGCGGCGCAGGTCCGCCGTCCCCGACCCGCCGCCGCCTTCAACTTCTCTCATAAGCCTCTGATCGCGTGGTTCGTCGAGCGGCGTGACCAACGGCTTGGCGCGGGAAATTGAGGGCGCTCCCCTTTCAGGCGGAGAAGAAAGGGATCTAACTTTCCGCTGCGCCCAGATAAGGGGTGGAGGCGCTGCTGAAGACGTAGACCGTTCGGCTATCCGCGCCGCCACTACATGCATTCCCGCTCGACCCGCTCTCTGCCTGCAGCATGTTCGCCATCCTCACCCTCAAGCCCGACGTTTTCATCGCTCGTTTGTGAGGCGTAGTCGCCCTTCGCCTTGAAGATCTATGTCAACGCGGGCCTGACGCTTTCGCCTCGCCCGAAGTTGCGCCCGCTTGTGCCGACAGACCCAGAGGCCTTTGGCTAAAGACCGACAGCATTTCCTGTAGCCGGCGGCGTTGGCACCAGGAATTTTTCGGGCTCACCGAGCCGAACTACGGGTGGGCGAAAAATACGCTGTAAGCAGGGTCGTTGGCCCCGGACATTTCGAGCTCGAACCAACGGGCTCACCGAGCCCGGCTATACATCGAGGAAGAGACTCTAAAAGCGGAACAGCAGGCCCGGCTAAAGGTTGTTGAAATTTCTAGGGAACTCACCGCCGCAGAGTCCCGGTATCGACCTCTACGCCATCGGTTCGGGCTAGATGCACGACCGCCGATTTCGGCCTCCCCGCGTAGCCTTTGGGGTACACCTCCAGCGCCAGATCCCTTATTGCTGCCGCTTCGAAGAGTCATGACAACGCTATGTGAGGCGTCAGACGCGAAGACCCTACTGCTCTGCGGCCCGGATAAACCCTAGATCATTCGTAGGTTCGAAATAGAATGAATGCGTGACGCCGCCGCCGGCTTGATAAAACGTGAGCGGCATCCACGCCGTCGGTGGCACAAGATTCGGTGTGAATTCGAGCCGGACCGGACGGTATCCCGACCATCGCACTACAAAGCCGCTAAAAACTCGTTCTATGCTCTCTACCAGCGGCTCAAACAATTTGGAGAGTTCGCCGCTATCCTGGCTGATGCGCTGAATCATCCACGTGCCCGAAACCAAACTGGTCAGTCGAAATGTCAGCGTGCGGTCGAAGTAGTTGCTGACAAAGACGCTCGGATCCATCGTGAATCGACGCACGATGCCTTCGCCGGGAAAATCGCCGATAAAACCGCTGCCGTTGAGTTCCCAGGCTTGTTCCAAGGAAAAATTGAACGTGTTCAGCGGCGTCACGTCATTCGTCGCGTCAAACACCTGCAGTTGAAAACCGAAAGAACTGAAATACGGAACATAGTGCGAAAGGGGCTCATTCGCGGGATGAACCACATTCGTGAATGGAATGAAGATGGAAAAACTGGGAACAGCGTGGGCGTCTTCCAGGATAGCTTTTGGGGTGATCGCATTCGATCTGAACGATGGAAAATTGCTGATGGTGAGTGTCGACATCGGAGGCAGATTTGTGCGCACGTCCGCCGTCACATGATAATCGCCATGGTCGGTGACATAGAAAACGAACTGTTCGTCGTCCGGCGTTGGCGAATTCGTGATCGCAGCGGCCGCATTGGTAATCACTCGGCGAAGCGACGCTGCGTTGCCGACAAAATCCAGAATGTTCGATATGGACAATTGGCCGCCGGCGGACTCGAGCGTTGTGTTCGTTTCCGTTTCAAACGACTTTTTGATGCGAAGGTATTGATCAAAATCGCGTTCCGGTCTGCTGTCGGGCTCACCGGCATAAAACACGATATGGCGACTTTTCACCGTCCCCGTCGGCGAAACAGGGTCCAACGAAAAATTCGTCGGCGATAGTGTTCCTCCTATAATCGGAGTCTCGTTCGTATGCTTGCTGGCAAAACCCTCGTTGTGCACGTCCTGCGCCGTGCGACTGGGCCCCGGCTTCAACGCCATGCTCGCTCCCTTGTCGTAGTAACCGTACTTGGATTTTTGTCCCGGACTCGTCGCGCTAATCACCGTGGTGTTCGAGATCGTTGCAAACTTGTCCACCATGTTGCCGCCGAAGCACTGCGTCAAAATGATCAATTTTTTGGAGTTGGTGGGTATCGATTCCTCAATCCACCGCGCGACGTCGCGATCCATGATCGACGCGCCGTAGGTCGTGGCCAACGTACCATTCGTCACGACATTGGTAACAACCACAACACTTGCGCGAGTGGGAAAAGAAAACACGCCAAGAACGGCGCACACGACAATGAAAACTTTCATGCTCCTCCCCCTCGATAAAGTTGATATGCCAATATTTTATTTCAAACTATACCCAAGCTGGACCCTCAACGGTATTAGATTCGCGTAAAAAATTACTCAGACGCCAAATCTCCGGCTTTCGAGTGCGCTAACCCGAAGGATGAGCCTGCGGAGAGTGGCAGTATCTGTCCACCGTTTTTCGCGCTACTCGTTGTGATTTCGATGGTTCCGTTTCCTCGTGCGGCTTCGGCGAGGGCTAGGGTCCGGACTGAATTCTTTCGCAACGTCGCCACGGGAAACACACGCTGTCGTCTGCCGGCGCGAAGTTTCTGACGCCGGTATTTGTCGGCACTAATGACATTATTCTCTTGGTCACTTCGCGCGCATTACTTCGATAGGGCGAGGCGAATGAAGCGCACGCTGCGAGAAACGGGCATTCCTCTAAAAAGACGTACGCCGCACCCTCAACGCGATTGAAGCGATCGAGATTCAACCAATCTGCCCGATTCCGATGTTTTGATTCAGGCGAAGAATCTGCAGTCAGGATTAAGTGCTCGCCCACGATATAAAGATCATCCTTCACTCCGACACGAGCCGCTTCGAGGGTCGAGGAAGACGGCGGTACCTTTGAGGCGAGATAGCACGGATCTGCTTTGGCGGTAAGTTTTGTGTTCTGGCCCCAGTAAGGCGGTTCGCTCGAGGTCCAAGAGACACCGCCATCGCGGCCACGGCCGGTTCGGCCTCCATCTCAACGGCCACCATTGACATCTCGCGACACATGGCTTACATACAGATAGTTTATCGAGCCGGACGACAGACGATTGTTCATGGCGTTGCGGGAGTAGCTCAGTGGTAGAGCGTCACCTTGCCAAGGTGAATGTCGTGGGTTCAAATCCCATCTCCCGCTCCAATTGTTTTTCAGACGTAGCTTTGTGGCCGCAAAAGCTTCAAGCGGCGAGACACACGTGAAAAGCGTTTTGGCGCTTGGACTGGCCGTTTTCGCGGCGGGTGTTTTGCCGGCAGGCGGAGAAACGAACAGCATCCAATTGCAAACCGCGGCATATGTCGCTCTCGTCAGGGCCGACATGGCCCGGGACGAAGGTTCCTATACAGAGGCCCGGTCGCTATACCAGCGCGCGTTGGAACTGTATCAGACGATTTCGGAAAAGGACCCAGCTTGGCACCCAGACATTGTGGAGTTCCGCAAAGCATATTGCCGCTCCCAACTCGAGGCCTTGCGCGGTCGCGCCGACAAAACCTTACCGAAAGATCCGGCCGCCGCCGCGGCGGTTCTGGAGCGGCTGGCCGAGCTGGAAGCAGAACATACGAATTTGCTGACCCGTGTCGTCTTGCTTGAACAGGCCTTGCGAGACGCTCACGCGGAACGAGACCGCCAACAGAAAGCCTGTGAAGCGGAAATCAATGAGCTCAAAAGAACTGTACAACAGCAAGAGGAGGCCCTGACCCGTTCTGCTAATGAATACCGGACGCTCTCAAACCGGCTGGCCGCCGCGATCCGTGAGTTGGAATCCGCGCGGTCCTCCTGGGAGAGCGAACGGTCGGCAAATCAGAGGCTCCGGGAAGAGCTGGCCTCGGTGCATGCTGCTCGCGAGGTGGAACGCGCGGCATGGGAAGAATCGCTTTCAAAAGCGGAGACCGCGCGAGATGCCGCGGGGCGGGAACGCGACGAAGCCCTTCGAAAACGGGACATGGCCCTCGAGGATGCCGCTCGATCGCGCGCTGAGGCCGAACGGTTGCAACAACATATCGGCCTGCTTGTGCGGGCGTCTTCCGCCGCGGAAGACCGACATCGCGCGGCGCTCGCCCAGTGGGAACAGCAACTGGCGGAGCTGCGCGGGGAGTGCGATCGCTTGCGGGCCCAATTGGAGGAACTGAACAAAAACCGCGCGGAAAATGCGGTGCGGCAGGACCCGCCGGCGCCGTCAAGCGATCCTCATAATGCGTCCCCGTCGGATCCAGCGGGCCCTGGGCCTGATGTGGTGACGACAGATCAGGCTGGAGCGAATCCCTGAATCCGCTGGATCTTCGCTTCGGCGCCCGACTCATCCGCTTGAAGGGTCCAAAGTGGCGTGATTGAATGCCCCGTATTGAATCCGAGGATTCCGCCGATGCGTATCGCTGGGGTTGTGCTGACTTTCGTAATAGGTTTTGCCGGTTTTTTGTTGGCGGACGAACCGCCCCTCAGCGCATCGACCCGCATGATTCCGGGCGCCAAAGCAACACGCTGGCTTCGGTACGACGCGCCGACAAACTCGAAAGTCGAGGTGTCAGGGACGTGGAACCAGTGGACCCGCGCTTTTCCGATGGTTCGCACGAACCGGTCGCTCTTTGTCCTCGACATTCGATCGCTCCCCATCGAGAAGCCGGGCCGGTACGAATTCAAATTTATCGTCGACGGCGAATGGGAGCCGGGCGAAAACCGCACCCTTGTAGTGAACGACGATTTGCTGCTGGAGCGCCCGCCGGAAGTGGTGCTCGCCGCGCGGCTGGACGGCCGGAATGAAATCACCGTGTATCTGAAGCGTCCCCTGGCGGACACTCGGGGCGTACGCGCGGCGCTAGAGCCGCCGGTCCCGCTTACCGGGATGCGAGTGATTCCCGGTAACCCGGACAAACTCGAACGCGGTTATCTGATCGCCGGACCTACCCTAAAGTTCGTTTTTGACGAGCGGGCCTATGGTCTTGCGCTCGCCCCGACGGCGATGGTGACGGTGGCCGGAAACTTCAATTGGTGGAATCCCGATGGCGGGCGAAATGGGGTGTGGCGGCTAGAGGACGACGACGACGATGGCGTTTGGGAGGTTTCCGTGCCGGTGGAGGGCTTGCCATATCCCGAGGGCGATGGGTTTCCGCTCTTTCGGTTTGTGGTCGATCGCGAACGGTGGACGACTCCGCCGGCCCGCGCACCGAATCGCGTGCGCGACCCGAACGGGAACATCAATTTGAAGGTCGATTTCGCCGATCCCGGCGTGACAACGCTGAAGCTCTTTACGGCCGAGCCTTTGAACTTATCGACGACCTACAACGTCGTGTTGGACGGGATTGCGGACCGCCGCATCAGGCAGGTCGTGTCGGTCGGCAAACTGCTCGATTCCATCGTCACGTCGCGCGCGCTCGGCGCCCATCTCGACAAAAAGCGGGGCATCACGACCTACCGGTTGTTCGCACCTCGTGCGACGGCCGTGACCCTGAACATTTTCACGACGCCGGAGTACGAGCAGCGTCAGCCGGCCTATCGCCGGCTGGAGCCGGCGGAACGCTATCCCATGATCAAGGACGAGGAGGACGGCGTTTGGGAAATCAGCCTCCTGGGGCTAGATGTCGGCAAATATTACTCGTTCAACGTGGATGGTCCTCAGGGCGACGGAGAGGCGTTTAACGCTCAGGCGTTTGTCAGCGATCCCTACTGTTTTGCATCCGCCCATTCGATGAACAACTCGATTGTGATCGACCGCGAGGCGACCAATGAATGGTTCGGGGGCTGGACCGCGACAAACTGGACCACGCCGCGGCCGGAAGACCTGGTGATTTATGAGGCACACGTCCGCGATTTGACGATCCATCCTTCATCGGGCGTGCCGCCGAATCTGCGGGGGACCTATGAGGGTGTATTGGCAACCATCGGGACCGGAACCGGCCTGGACCACATCAAGGCCATGGGATTTAATGCCATCGAATTCCTGCCCACCTGCGAGTTTGAAAACGGTACGCGGGATTACAGTTGGGGTTATAACACCGTCCATTATTTCGCACCCGAGGCGTCCTACGCTCGCAAGCCGTTGCGTGGATCCCAATACTACGAATTTAAGCGCTTCGTCGACGGCTTGCACCGTGCCGGCTTTGCCGTAATCAAGGATGTCGTCTACAACCATGTCGGTGGCCCCAATCTCTTTGCGCTGATCGATAAAAAATATTTTTTCCGTCTCACCCCCGATTATCGGTTTATCAATTTCAGCGCGTGCGGGAATGACGTGCGAACCGAGGCGCCGATGATGCGGCGCTTCATCGTCGACAACATCCTGTACTGGATCCGCGAACACAAGGTGGACGGATTTCGATTTGACCTCGCGGAGCTCATCGACATGGAAACGATGCGGCAGATCGAGCGCGAGGCACGCGCGATCAAGCCGGATGTCATTCTGATTTCGGAACCGTGGTCCATACGCGGGGAAAATAAAGCCAAACTTCGCGGAACCACGTGGTCCGCGTGGAACAACGATTTCCGGTATGCCGCGAAAGATTTCGTGCGCGGCCGCGCCGATCGGGACTGGCTCAAGAAGACGATCACCGGTTCCACGGAGATCTGGTCTTCCAACCCGCTCCAATCCATCAACTACGTCGAGAGCCACGACGACATGGCCCTCGTGGACGAGTTGAGCCTTCGGCCGGACCGTAACGGCAAATACGTGCAGTCCTATGAAGTCCAAATGAACAAATTGGCCGCCACGGTCTTGTTCACTTCGCTCGGGATCCCGATGGTCAACGAGGGCCAGGAATTCCTGCGGAGCAAGTACGGTATTAGCAATACCTTCGACAAGGGAGACGCCGTCAACGCGATCCGGTGGGATGATCGCGAACGGCCGCTCGCAGCCGAAGCGATGCGCTACTATCGGGATTTGATCGCCATGCGGCAAAGCGAGGCGGGTCGGGCCTTTCGGGTGACCCAGACCCCGCCGCCGGGTTACTACACGTGGATCGATCCATCTGAGCCGCGCGCTCTGGGCTATATCGTCAACGCGAAAGGCCAACACCCGGGGCGCTCATTTGTCGTTCTCTTAAATAGTTCGGACCGCTCGGTTGCTTTCGATGTGCCCCTGCCGCCGGGCCGCTGGCGGGTCATCGGCGACCACCAGACCGTGAACCTGAACGGATTGCCCGGCTATGCGCCACTGGAGGGCGGTCGGACTGCAACGATCCAGGTGGCCGGCATTCGATCCCTGATTCTAATGAACGGATTTTGATCCGGCACCGGGATTAGATCACTCGTTGCGGAGCGCCTCGGCTGGCGCGATTCGCGCCGCGAGGCGCGCGGGCCAGTAGGAAAAGATTGCGCCCGCCAGTAGCCCAAACGCGAGGGGCGCGGCCGCCAACGCCGGATCCAGCCGGATGGGCGCGGGGATGTGGCTGCGAAGCGCCCCAAGCAATCCTATTGCCGCGAGCGCACCTGCAACGGCCGCCGCAACGGTCAGGAGCAACGCCTCGAGCACAAAGAGGGACGCAACGTCGAACGCGGTGGCTCCGAGGGCCCGCCGAAGCCCGATCTCCGGCACACGCTCCCGCACGTTCGCAACCAGCAGGCTCATCAAAGTGGCGCCCCCCAGCGCGATGCATAATAACGCCACGCTGCCGGCCGTGTAGCGGATGGCGCTTTGCAGAGATCGGATCCGGGCAATCAGCGAATCGGCGGTGACGATGCTGATCGAAGGTGCCCCGAGATCAGGTTGGGCAAGGAGTTCGCGGACTAGACCGGCTGCCCACTCCGCTCGTTCTCCTGGCGGGGCGCGCGCAAAAATTACCGATAGCGCCTCCCCGGCGGCGGCGCTGCGGCCAAACCATTCGGGGTCGACGGACAGGGGCACGAAAAACATGCGGCCGCCGGCCAAGAGCGAGGAATGCGAACCTTCCGCTTCGAGGGCGCCGGATTCGATTCGCACGATGCCGGCGACACGAAATACGCCGTCACCCAGCGAAATCGAATCACCGACGCGAATACCCCATTCGGCGGCGACCGTTTCCCCGGCGACGGCGACGCGGTCTCGCATGGCCACGTCTTGCTCATCGAGAAAGCGACCGTCGACCATGCGCCAAGGTCGAACCTCCAGCAGGGAGGCCTCTGCCGCGACGACGCGGACCCGGCGCTCGCCGCCTGCGGGCACATCCTCAAAAAGCCGGACACTGCACACCTTCGCTCCCGGCAAATTTTGCCGCAGGACCGCCGCGTGCGTCGTCCGCAGTGCGGCCGCGGGCGGAACGTCGCCGGATTTTTCAGGCAGGACCGCGAACACGTCAGCGCCCAGCTCTTCTACGATGCCCTTCGCGCGCGCTTCCAGGCCGCCCAGCAGCGACGCGACCGCAGTGAGGGCCGCCATGCCAACGGCGAGGGCAAGGAACGCCAGGCTGGTGCGGCCGGGGCGGGAGCGGATGTTCTCCTCCACATCAGTGAGCGCGGCGCGAAGAGCGAGCGTCATGGCGAGTTCTCGATCCGGCCGTCCCGGCAGATCAGGCGCCGGGTGGCGTGGCGCAGCAGCGATTCATTGTGGGTCGCCAACAGGATAGTAATTCCGCTGGCATGCAGTTCCCGAAAGACGTCCATGACCCGCTCGGCGGACTCGCGGTCGAGATTGCCCGTGGGTTCGTCGGCAATTAGCAGATCGGGTGGTTGTGCAACAGCGCGCGCGATGGCGATCCGCTGCATTTCGCCACCGGACATCAACCGGACCGGTTGGCTGGCGCGATCCGCAAGACCCACGCGGGCGAGGGCCTCTTCCGCCAGTCGGGTCGCTCGCGATGGGGGAACCTCGAGGTATCGGAAACGGAATCGAACGTTTTCCAGGGCTGTGCGACGCGTCAGCAGACAGAACCGCTGGAAGACCATTCCGATTCGCGCCTTTCGCATCTGGCACAAATCGCGCTCGGGCAGGTCTGAAACTCGGCGTCCGGCAAACCAGACCACGCCCTGTGTCGGTGTGTCGAGCAGTCCCGCCAGATGGAGGAGGGTGGACTTTCCTGATCCGGAAGGGCCTGTGACCATCACAAAGCTGCCCTGTTCAATCGTCAGGTTCACTTCATGCAAGGCATGGCGGGGTCCGGCTGGCGTGGCGTAGGTTTTCCACACGCCGCGCATTTCCAGCACGGGGATTTGTGGAATCGCACGGTTCACGGGCGCCGGAGCCTGTCGCCGGCCGAGAGGCCCTCCAGCACTTCGAAATGGCGCAGGTCGCCCCAGCCGAGCACGATCCGACGCCGAGGTGCGCGGGGGTCGATGGGCTGCACGAAGGGCTCACCCTGGTCGAAGGCCACAAAGGTTCGCGGCACCAGCAGGGCGTCATCGCGCGAATACGAGAGGATATCCGCGCGGACAGACATGCCGGAGCGGAGCCGGGGGTCGGTATCCCTCAGACCAATGACCGCTCGAAAGAACCTTTGGAAGCCCGGGCGTTCGATTGCGGAGACGGCCATGGACCCCACCGTCTCGACCTGCCCGCGAAGGCGCAGATCCGGATAGGCGATCGGCGACACGACGGCCTCCGCCCCCACCTGGACCCGCGACAGCTCAGCTTCCGGAACCAACAGCTCCACCACCAGATCCCGCATGTCCGGGATGCTCATGAAGGGCTGGTTGCGATAAAGGCTGTCTCCCACGCGGACTGTACGGTATTCACCGCCGATGTGGAGCGGCCGATAGACGATGATTCCCTCGGCCGGCGCGACCACGCGGCAGCTTTCAAGCTGTTGGCGGGCGAGCGCGAGCTCTTGTTCCGCAGCGGCGAGTGTGGCGCGCGCTTTGGCTAGGGCCGCCGGGTGAAGATATTCCTTCGTCAGGGCGATCCGCTGGTCCAGCTTGTCCAATGCCGCGCGCAACTGATCCACTTTGAGCGACTGTTGTTCGATTTCCTGCTCGGAGACGAGACCCTCGGCGAGGAGCGACCGCGAATCCTCCAGGAACCGGCGCTCGGTTTCGTATTGGGCGAGGGCCTCCAACCGCTGGGCCTCCAGCTCGCGCAACTCGAGCGGCTGTTCCGCTTTTTCCAGCCGCTCAAGTTCGGTCCGGGCCACCTCATAATCTCGCTGTAGTTTCAGCAGGTCGCGTTCGACCTGGGAGCTGTCGAAGCGCACCAGTAGATCGCCCGGCTGCACCCGAGCGCCCTCAGGGGCGAGTTCGACGATCGTCGCCGATCCTTGGAATTTCGACAGGATAATCTCGACGCGGCGCGCCTCGAGCTTGCCCGTATAGGTCGTCCATACGCGAATCGGTCCGGTTTGCACCGCGCAGGTCTCGACCGGTTCGGGGGCGCGTCCGCACCCCACGGGACCGGCCGCGGCCAGCGCGGCAGCGAGAAGGGCAGCGAGCCGTATCATGGCGGCACCTCGTCCCGGCGGGGCCGAAGTTCCGCGGGCGCTTCGAGCAGGGTGCCGAGGGCATGGAGATATCGGTACGCGGCGAGCACTGCTTCCGCCCGCGCCGTCAGACGGCGGCTTTCCGCCGCGGCGAGTTCGTCTTCTGCATCCGTGACCGCTCGATTCTCCACTCGCCCGAGATCGAACAGGCGTCGAGCCAGCCGCGCGCGCTGTTCCGCGAGGGCATGATTGCGCTCTGCGATATCCACATCGAGGCGCGCGCGCCGATAGGCCGAGGCGCTCTGCTGCACCTCCCGCGCGATGGCCCATTCGCGAATTCGCACCGCCTCGCGGGCGCTTTCCCGCGCGAGAACGGCCTGCTCAATCTGCGCCCGCTCACGGACGCCCACGATGTCGCTTCCGCCGGAGACGCCGATCGACCAGCGCACATCGCTGCGTCCTTCGAACTCGTCTTCCGTCTCCGCCCGTGCAATCAGCGAGGCCTCGGGCAGGAGTCCACGTCGCGCGATTCGCTCGGACCTCTCAGCATCCGCGTAATCCTGCAACGCCTGCGCATAGTCGAGCCGATTCGACAGTGCGAGGGCGACCGCCTCTTCCGTTGGCGGAAGATTCAGTTCGATTAGAGGAGAGGGAATCAGCTCATAAAGAGTGTCCGGAGGGCTGCCTAGCAGCTCGGCAAAATCGCGCCGAAGCGAGGACATCCGTTCGCGGTCCGTCTCGAGACGGGCGAGGGCTTCTCCCCGCCGCAGGTCGACGCGGAGCGTGTCGACGCGCGTGGCGCGTCCCTGCCGCTCACGAGCCTGGGTTAGGCGAAAGAGCGTTTCGAGACGCTGCAAGGCGGCCTCGTCCGCCGCAATTTGGCGCTCCAGCTTCACCAAGGTTTCAAATTGTTCGACAACGCGAAGCGCGAGGTCCGCCTTTTGCTGTTCAAGAGCGCGCCGTGCGGCGCGGAAACGGCTTTCGGCGGCCAGAACGCCTTCGCGTTGGATCAACGCGCCGAAATTTCGGAAGAGAGGCTGTCGGACATCAACTCGCCAAATGGCCGATGGACCAGTGTCGCCGGATCCGCTGGTATGTTCGATCCGCGGTCCGGCTTCGATTTCAAAGCCGGGCTCCCACTTGCGGCCCGCGGAAAACCCGTAGCGAAGTCGGTCTGCGTCATCGGCGCGTTCCGCGGAGATCTCCGGCCGAAGCCGCCAGGCGAACTCGGCCCTCGCGGCGGCCGCGCCCCGTTCCGCGCCGCGGGCTGCGAGCGCGCGCTGAGCCAATTCGCGGTTGTTGGCCAGCGCCCTGTTAATTGCGGTTTCAAGATCGAGCCGCTCAGCGCCGTAGGCCGCCGCACACGCGGCAAGGGCGCTGAATCCGGCCAGCAGCCACATTGCACGCACAGCCGAATTATCCGCGAGGAACCGCCGAACGCAACCGGCAAACGGGACCTGCTGCCGCTCCGAGTTCATTCGAGCAGATCGGCCAGACGCACCCACTCTTCGACGGACAGCGTTTCCGGGCGGCGTTTCGCCTCGATACCCGCCCGAGCAAGGGCTTCCGGACGACGCACGAGGGTGCCCATCTGCTTGCGCCGATGCTCAAAACATTCCTTCACCAGAGAGCGAAAGCGCTGCTCATCCGTCGGCTGCGGCCCGCCTTCTAACCGGAGGAGGACCACGATGGCAGACTCCACGCTTGGCGCGGGATAAAAACAACTCGGCGCAACACGTTTTCGGAGTTCGACCGCATAGTGGAGCTGCACCAGCACGCTCAACGCGCCGTAGTCGCGACTCCCGGGCCGGGCCTTGAGGCGTTCGGCCACCTCGCGCTGCACGGTCACGGCAAATCGCGTTGGCTTCACGGGCGCGCCGCAGAGCTCCACGAGCGCGCGCGTGCCGATGGCATACGGCAGGTTGGCGACGACCTTGTTCAGCCCGTTGGCCACCAGGCCGGCCAGGTCGCAATCTAACGCGTCGGCGTGAATCAGCGTCAAATGGGGATGATGTCCAAACGTCGCCTGCAGGTGGGCAAACAGCGCGGCGTCCTTTTCAATGGCGACGACGCGGCCGGCACGCTCGAGAAGCGGGGCGGTCAGCGCGCCGAGACCGGGACCAATCTCCAATACGCCATCAGCCGGCGAAAGATCTGCCGCTTCCAGCAGGATGCGGAGAATGTTGGCGTCGATCAGGAAATTCTGGCCGAGGAGTCGATTCGGCTGAACATCCAGTCGTGCCAGGAGGGCGCGAACATCCGATGTGCGCAACGCGGGATTCAGCGCGGCCACGGGTTGCGCCTCCGCGCCAACCGGGCGGCCCAACGGATGGCTTCCGCCATGCTGGCCGCGCTGGCCCGGTTCTGTCCTGCGATCCCGAATGCGGTGCCGTGATCGGGCGCCGTGCGAACGATCGGCAGACCCAGCGTGAGGTTGACGCCTTGGTCGAAGGCGAGCAATTTGAGCGGCGCGAGGCCTTGGTCGTGGTACATCGCCACAACCGCGTCATACTCCCCCTTCGCCGCAAGATGAAAGACCGCGTCGCCCGCCAAGGGGCCTTCGACGCGAAGCCCGCCGGCTTGAAGGCGCGAAATGACAGGCTTGATGATCTTCTCCTCCTCATCGCCGAGATCGCCGCCTTCTCCCGCGTGCGGATTGAGGCCACACACCGCAATTCGCGCGCGTCGCGCACCCAGCCAGGGCAGCGCCTCGGCTGTCAACCGGATGGCCTCCTCAACGGTCTCCCGAGTCAGCGCGTTTGGAACTTCGCGAAGCGGGATATGTCGCGTTGCCAGAACGACCCGCAAAGAGCCACCGAACAGCATCATGCCAAACCGCGAGACGCCGCACAGTTCCGCGAGCATTTCCGTATGGCCCGGCGCGTTGATGCCCGCCCGGTGAAATCCTTCTTTGGAAATCGGCGCTGTCACGAGCGCGTCGAGCTGGCCCCGCAGGCAGGCATCGACGCCGGCCATGATCCATTCGCCGGCGGCCGCAGAGGCATCGGGATCCAACTCGCCCGGTCGCCACGTCAGTTTCAGGCGAACTGGCGACCAGCAAAACACCCGCATGCGGGGCGGGTCCTCCAGCTTGCCCGTCCGAGGTACGGGCAGGCCAAGAGCGGCGGCCTGTTCGGCGAGGATCTCGGGATGTCCAATCAGGACAAATTGGACTCCCGAGGACTGCCGGGTGCGATAAACGGCTTTCAGCGCGACTTCGGGCCCGATTCCATTGATGTCGCCCAACGTAATGCCGATTCGGATTTTTGGTTGATGTCTCACGAACAACCAGAGGGGGAAGATTGACCGCTAAAAGATTTGGACGACGTGCTTACGGCGCAATCGTTCGATCCATCGCCGGTAGATCCGATCGATCTCCGCCTGCCGCAACTCGCGCTCCAGTTCCGGTCGAACTTCTTCGAATGTCCGCATCCGGGCGGATTGCCGCTCCTCGACCAAGGCCAGGTGGATCGCACCCGGCGTTTCAATCACATCGCTGACCTCGCCGGGTTTGAGCGCCTCAAGGGCCGCGCGTAGCGGCCCGGCGAAGTCAGATGCACTTCGCCAGCCCCAGTCGCCGCCAGCAGCGGCTTTGCTGTCCTCGGAAATCTCCCGCGCGACGTCGGCGAACGATTCGCCGGCGAGAATCCTGCCGCGCGCCCTGACGGCCAACTGGCGGCGCGCATCCACAGCGGCCGGGCCAGACTCGGGCAAGCGGAGCGTGATCAGCCGCACGCGGATCCGTTCTGGCACGTTCCAGCGGTCGGCTCGCGCCTCGTATGCCGCCCGCAACAAGCCGGGCGACACCTTTGCCCGCTCGATCACTTCCTGGCGGCGCATGAGGGACACGATGATCCCTTCCCGGACCCGCTCGCGCCACTCTTCTAGCGTGATTTGTTCCTGGGCCAGCGCGGCCAGAAACCGGGACCGGTCGTTTCCAAATCGTTCCGCGATGAGGGTCCGTATTCGACCGTCCACAATCCGGTCCGGAAGAGTGGCCCCCGATTTTTTGAACTCCTCGACAATGAGCGCCTGCTCGATCAACAGATCCCTCGCGGCCGTAAATGCCTCGCTGCGGCGCTGAAGTTCCATGCCGGCAAAATCGTCGCGCATCTGCAGATCGCTGCTCTGAAGGAAATCCATCACATCGCCGATCGTGATGACGCGCTCGTTGACGATCGCGGCAAAACCGTCTACCGGCATGTCATCCGTCAATTTGGCCGAAGCCGCTGCCACAGAGGAAAAGGCGAGACAGACGGCCGCCAGGATCCGCGAATTCGTGTCCATAAAAAAACTTATTGCAGAAGCGCCACAAGGCCGCAAGCCGTAGCGGCCTTGAGAGGGTTTACGTCTTGGCCGTTGTCGCTTGGGCGATAGATTTCCGGCTGAAAGGGACGCATTAAGTTCCGGCCCGCAAGGCTATTCAATTCTGGATGGATGGGGTTTCTCGACAGTTGGATCCAGTTCGGTAGGATAGCGGCTTTCAAATCCTGTATGGAAAGCCTAGCCATTTCAGCGCTATCGCCGGCCGGTTGGATCACCCTCGCCGTCGTCGCATCTCTGTTCGGCCTGTTGATGTTCACCAGATTCCCCGCCGATTTTCTGTTTCTCGGCGCGCTTGCGATCCTTTTGATAACGGGGATTGTGGACCCGACGGCAGGTCTGGCGGGCTTCGGGTCTAGCGGCCTGGTGACCATTGGGGTGCTTTATGTCGTGGTGGCGGGGCTACAGGAGACGGGGGGGTTATCTTGGATCACGCAACATGTGCTTGGCGCGCCCCGCGGTCTTCGAGCGGCGGTCGCGCGGCTCATGGCGCCGGTCATGGCAATGAGCGCGTTTCTCAACAACACGCCGGTGGTGGCCATGTTCATTCCCGCCGTGACCGAGTGGAGCCGAAGGATTCGCATTCCGCCGTCGAAGCTGTTGATTCCCCTCAGCTACGCCTCGATTCTGGGCGGGATGTGCACGCTGATTGGCACGAGCACCAACCTCGTGGTCGATGGCCTGTATCAGAAACGGTTCGGACTAGGGGGGCTTCCGATCTTTGAAATCACAAAGCTCGGCATCCCCTGTGCAGCGGTGGGCTTTCTCTTTGTGGTGCTGGCGGCCCGCCGCCTGTTGCCCGAGCGAAAGTCCCTCGATGAGGTCTTCGAGAACACGCGCGAGTACACGCTCGAACTGGAGGTCAGCCCCGGCAGCCCGCTGATCGGCCGGTCCATTGAGGAGGCGGGGCTGTCCCAGGTGCCGGGCGCCTTTCTTGCGGAGCTGATTCGGGGAGACCACGTGTTTTCGGTGGTCTCCCCTGGCGAGGTTCTCCGGGAGGGCGATCGGTTGGTTTTTGTCGGCCACATTGAATCGATCCGCTCGCTCTACCACCAGAAAGGTTTGCAGCCGGCCCCGGACCAGTTGTTCAAGCTGGATGCGCCACGTCACAAGCGGATTCTGGTCGAGGCCGTGGTGTCCAACACCTGCCCGCTGATTGGCAAGTCGATCCGAGATGGGCGGTTTCGAAATGTCTATAACGCCGTAGTGATTGCTGTAGCGCGAAACGGCGAACGGCTTCGCGGCCGCTTGGAAGACATTGTGCTGCGGCCCGGCGACACGCTGCTGGTGGAGGCCCACGCCGGATTCATTCCCCGCCAGCGTGATTCCCGTGATTTTTATCTGATCCGTTCGCTGGACGATACTGCGCCGCGCCGATTCGAAAAGGCCCCGCTGGCCCTCGCAATTCTGGCGGGGATGATCTGCGCTGCCGCCCTCGACTGGATGACCATGCTGAATGCCGCGATTGCGGCGGCGATGTTGATGGTGATGACCGGCTGCTGCAGCATCGGGCAGGCGCGCCGCAGCGTCGAGTGGAATGTCCTCACCGTGATCGGCGCGGCCATCGGGCTTGGCACCGCCATGGAACAGACGGGCGCCGCCCGCGCGATTACCAACCTGCTGCTCGGCTTTTCCGGCAGCGACCCGTGGATGACGCTGGCCTTCGTCTACCTGGCGACCACGCTCGTCACGGAGGTGATCACCAACAATGGCGCGGCGGCGCTGGTGTTTCCCGTGGCGATGGACGCTGCCGCCCGCCTTGGGGTGAACCCGCTGCCGTATGTGTTTTGCGTGATGATCGCCGCGTCCGCGAGTTTCGCGACCCCGATCGGCTATCAAACCAATCTGATGGTCCTCGGTCCTGGCGGATACCGTTTTGGCGACTATGTTCGGATCGGCTTCTGGCTCAATCTCATCATCGGTGCGGCAGCGGTCGCGCTCGCCCCGCTGATCTGGCCGTTTTGACGGACGAGCCGCGAACATGCTACTCGCCGCTCCCCTAGAGAATTTTCCATTCGATGGAAAAAAGGAATCGAAGAGGTTCCATCGCATGGAATTTCTATGATGGAAAAATGGGTTCGATTTCGAGCCACGTCGGTCCTGTTGGCGCGGGCTGGACAGGATGGGGTTGGGGCGTAGCATAGGCGTATGCGAATCTGTCCCACGTGCGACAAACCGCTCGTTGCGCTGGAATACCGCAATGTGGAGGTCGATTGGTGCCCCGCGTGTCGGGGCATCTGGATGGACCGCGGTGAACTCGGCGTGTTGCTGCGGGGCGATCCTGCGGCCGACGCCCTGATCCCGCTCTCCGTGGGCGCTCGGAGCCCTCGGCGCTGCCCCGCGTGCGGCGACTGGATGAGGGAGGCGCGCGCGCAACAGGCCCCGATTACGCTGGACGTGTGCCCGCATGACCACGGCTGGTGGTTTGACGAGGGAGAGGTCAAGGCGGTCACTCGGACGATCGCCGATGATCGCGCTCTTGCGCAACTGACGGATTTTTACGAAAGCTTGTTCGGTCACCCCGGCACATAAGGAGGTAAAGATGGCTGGCTGGATCACTCTGGGTGTTATCGCCGCGCTGATATTGGCGTTCATCGTCCTCTACAACGGACTTGTGCGGCTGCGAAACGAGGTCAAGAACGCGTGGGCGCAAATCGACGTTCAGCTCAAACGCCGGCACGACCTGATTCCCAATCTGGTCGAGACGGTCAAGGGATATGCGACACACGAGCGCGAGGTGTTCGAGCGCGTGACGCAGGCGCGCGCGGCCGCGGTCAGCGCAACGGCCGGCGGGCAGGTCGGCCAGATTGCGGCGGCCGAGGGAGCGCTTCTTGGCGCGCTCCGCAGTTTTTACGCGGTGATGGAAAATTATCCGCAGTTAAAAGCGGACGCGAATTTCCGCGCGCTACAGGAGGAACTGGCTTCGACGGAGAATAAAATCGGCTTTGCGCGCCAATACTACAACGATTCCGTGATGCGCTACAACACCGCATGCGAGACCATTCCGTCGAACATCGTCGCGCGGATTGGCGGGTTCCAAAAGGCCGAGTTTTTCGAGATTCAAAACGTGGCCGAGCGCGAGGTGCCGAAAGTGAAGTTCTGAACCGCTCGCGCCCCTCGCGGAAAATCCGCCGCGGGGCCGCTCCTTGCGATGTTCGAAGTTATTCGAGCCAATCGCCGAAAATCGGTGGCGCTGGTTCTATCGCTCGGCGCGCTGCTCGCCGTCCTCGGCTGGACATTTGGCGTATTGGTGCATCCTTCTACGGGTCCGACCGGCGTCGTCCTTGCGTTAGGGGTTTGGCTCTTACTTCTGGCCGTGTCCTTTGTTGGCGGGGAGGCGATGTTGATGGCGCAGGCGGGGGGGCGCGAAATCCAGAAAAAGGACGCGCCGCAGTTGTTCAATGTTGTCGAGGAAATGACGATTGCCTCTGGATTGGGTACGCCGCCGAAAATCTATCTGATCGACACGCCCATTCCGAACGCCTTTGCGGTCGGCCGCAATGAGCGGCGGGCGGCGGTGGGTTTCACGACAGGACTCCTCGCGAAGCTGAACCGCGATGAGCTGCAGGGGGTGGCCGCTCATGAAATCGCTCACATCAAAAACCGCGACACCCTGTTCATGACCATCGCGGGGACGACTGTCGGGGCCATCATTCTGCTCTGCGATATGTTCGCGCGAGGTCTTCGCTTTACCGCGACGGGTCGTCGCCGATCGAGTCGGGACGGCGGGGTGGCGGTCATCGTGTTGCTGGCGGTCATATTATCGATTGTGGCGCCTCTGCTTGCGCAGCTTCTCTACTTCGCGACGTCGCGCCGGCGCGAATACCTCGCGGATGCGTGTGCCGCGCAATATACGCGCTATCCAGAGGGTTTGGCCTCCGCGCTGGAAAAGATTGCTGGCGGTCAGCGGGCCGATGCGGAAGTCAGCCGGGTACTGGCCCCCATGTACATCGTCAGCCCGTTCCGAGCGCGCGGCCATGCGAACAGTCTGTTCAGCACCCACCCGCCGACGGAAGATCGAATTCACGTGTTGAGGTCGATGGGGCAATCTGCGTCCCTTCGCGCCTATGAAGAGGCGTACAAGCGCCTGCACGGCGGAACCGGCGTTATGGGATCTTTTGCCCTCGCTTCCGTAGCAGATGCGCCCGTCCGGGAGCCAACGGCGGGCGAGGCCGCGAATGCGGCGGAGGGCTGGCGATCCGTCCGGAACATCCTGAGAAGTGCCGAGGGCGGGACGCCCTTGGACTGCGACTGCGGGCTTCGCCTGTGGATCCCGCCGGCGTGGACGGGGGCACCCATTCGCTGTCCCCGATGCGGGCACCATCATCGTATGGGTTGATTCGCTTTTCGTACTGACTCGCCCCAAATCCGGGCAGGGTTGGACGCGCAAAATTGCTCAAAGTTTTCGCAATTCAAAACATTCCGCGCGGGGCACCCGGCTTGTAATTTCCGCACAAAAGATTAATGCGGAGGAATGACATGAAAAAATGTGCATTGTTTCTGTTGACGAGCCTTGCCCTATCCATTGGGACAGTTCGGGCAACTCATATCATCTTGTCTGATTTCGACAACGTCGGGTTCCAATGGGCTTATGGTTCATGGAACCCGTTGAGCGGCGTAGAAACGTTGTTTCCGACGTATGTGCGGATTGCAGGTCCGGCGACGGAATCCGGCGGTGCCGGGGTCACATTGAGCAGCCCGGTCACGTTCGATCCCTCGCAATACGAGGTTCGAGTTTCGGCGCGCATCGCACCCGGCAATGCGGCCAGCGGGTTCAACGTGATTATTCAGACCAGTCCAACGGATCTGTGGGGCTACTATTTCCCGGCGACGCTATTTAACTCGTCGACGTTTACGACCTCCTCAATTCCGCTGAACTCGCCGACATTTACCAATGGCAATCCGGATTTCTTAAACGTGGGACTGAATGAATTTCAGGTCCAAGGCGATTTCTCAAGCTCAGACCGCTTCGCGTTCGAATTCGAAGATCTTCGGTTGGTCCCAGAGCCTGGAACCTTGTTGCTGCTCTCCGCGGGAGCTGTCATTCTGGGACTTATCCGTCGTACCACAACCGGCTAGTAGAAACGAGGGCCTGTTGAGGTGATTGCATAGGGTGGTTATGAATATGAATTGGAGGAGACTCATTCTGAGTTGCGTAGGGCTAGCAGCCATAGCTGAGCTGCCGCTCGCGAACGCTGCTTCAGGCGTTCACGTTCTTTTGTCGGGGGATAAAGGAAAGGGAATAAAGTATCGATACGGCACATGGGAAAATCCTGGCGCTATTCAATTCGTCAATCAGGTGATGGAAATAAGTCCACCTGCTACGGACGAGGGAGGCGCGGGTTCATCTCTGAATCAAAAGGCAGTGCTACCGCCATCTGCCTTTATTCGCGTGATAGCCCGGCTGGGTCCCCAAAATAAAGCGTCGGGATTCAATATTGTTTTGAAAGACAGGGATCCGGAGGGTGTTGAACACCATGTGTATCGCATCCCGGCCACCCGATTGGTTGAAAATGACTTCCAGACCATCGACATTCCGATTGCCGCATCGGATCTGATCAATAATCGTGCGAATGGTGTGCCGGATTTTATGGAGGGTGGATTGGAGGGATGGGAGATTCAGGGAAATTTTGAGATTCAGGCACCGATCCATCTCTTCATTAAGCGAGTTGAACTGGTAATTCCATAATCCGATACCTCCATACAGCGGCGGACGAGCCGCCCTCGAATCGGCGGCCGTCCGCCGCGCCTTGTTTCACATGCCGTTTTTGTTTCGTGTCCATCTCTGGCTGGCTCATGTCGTGCCCCTCGCGCTCTCCGTCGTCGTCCTCGCCCCCGCGATGACCGCCTGCCGAAGAATTGACATGGTTCCGCGTGAGGTCGCGGAGGCGCCGGATGTGAAGGTTCGCGTCGTGGAGCGCGAAGGCGCATTGTGGTTTGCGCACGGAGAGAAGCTTTTCCGATCGGTCGGGGTCTGCGCCGTCATTCCGGTTGAGTTGGATTACACGCGCGGGGGCATTCGCTATCCGCTGGCCTATGACGGTCCGGCGGCCCACGGCGGTGATGAGGCCGCCTGGCGGCGGTCAACGTTGGACCGCTTGTCGGCGTGGGGCTTCAATACGCTGGGTGCCTGGTCCGATGCGGCATTCGAAAATCCGGGCGTATTCTGGCACACCCCCTGCCTGTGGCTGGGTGGCTATCGCGGTCAGCCGGACATGCGGTTGGTTGACGTATGGGCGCCCCAATATGCCGCGGAGATGGACCGAATGGCCGCCGAGCAGTTGGCGCCATGGCGAGATCGACGGGACGTCATCGGCTTCTTCCTGAACAACGAACTGCCTTGGTATGGCGAAGCGGGATGGCCGGTTGCGGGAGGTCGCTCGTTGCTCGACCGCTATTTGGAACTGTCGCCAGGCGCTCCCGGGCGCGCTGTCCTTGCGGAATGGCTCCGCGCGACGTACTCGAACGATTTTCGCCTTTTTCTGCGAGACTGGGAGACGCACGCGACCTCGTTCGCGGAAATTCGAACGGCTCCCGAAATCCGGCTTCGGAAACGCCGTCCGGCTGCGGCTGCGATCGTGGAAGCCTGGGCCGGTGTGGTCGCCGACCGATACTTCCAGTTGAGTGATGAGGTCTTCCGACGCCATGCGCCGCCCGGCTCGCTCAATCTCGGCGTGCGGTTCGCGGGGCGTGTCTATCCTTCAGTTCTGGCGGCATGCGGCCGATATGCTGACGTGATCAGCTTCAATGACTATCAGCCGGCAGGCGAATTTCAGGCCGCATACTTCGATGCGCTTCATGCGCTGACGAGAAAACCCATCCTGATTACGGAATTTTCGTGGCGAGCGGATGAGAATCGATCGGGCTGCAAAAACACGCAGGGCGCCCCGGTTACGGTGCCCACGCAGCGCGATCGGGCGGCGCGATACGAGGCGTATGTTGGCGCTGCGTCGCGCCACCCGGCGGTCGTCGGTTGGCACTGGTTTTGTTGGGCAGATCAGCCGCCCGGCGGGCGCTTTGACGGCGAGAATTCGAACTACGGCCTTGTGGATCTGAACGACCAGCCCTACCTCGAACTGGTCGGTGCGATGGAGCGGCTCCACCGCCGCAAGCCCCGCCGCGACCGCCTGAATCAAGGGGCGGATCTGTCTCCACTCGCCATTTACCGGCCGATTCGCATTCCGGATTCGCCGGCGCGGGAGCCGGTTCAGACGCCGGCCAGCGCGTGCTCCCTGCGTCCTTGGTTCGATGATAAATCAACGACGCGATTCGATGTGGCCACCGGCGGGGGGCGCATCCTGATTCGCTTCGATCCGGATCCTGCGGGGTGGGGCGGCGGGATTTCGCTTGTCCCTCCGCGCACGGCCGCTGACGTAGCGGACACCAATTGCTTTTCTCTGTTGGGCCGACGCGGCGTGGAGATGCGCATCCAAGCCTCGCGCTCGGCGTCGTGTCGCCTGCAACTGGTGGAAACCGGCGCCGGCCCCGTCGGCGAACAGGCGTATGCGGGGCGCGATGGGGCGGACGGGGAGGTCTATGTTTCGTATGCCCGGTCGTTGACGGCCGGCGATAATGCCGTGCGGTGGGAATGGGACGAGCTCGACGTCCATGAGCACTATGGCAACCAGCGGGGAAACCGGCGCATCGACCTGCAGGCGTTGCAATCAGTAGACCTTTATCTGCCTGCGGATGCCAACGGACCCGGCCCGCTCGTCCTCGAGATCCAATCCATCACGTTTTTCTAAAATCCATGGCAAGGGGTTTGCGGCGTCGGGCGATCTGGCCTGCCGTTCGATCGGTTTTCCCGGAGATGCGCTTTGGCATCGAGAGATTTTTGCATCGAGAGATTTTTTCCATGCCCTGGAAATTCCATGCGATGGAAGCCGCCCCGCAATTTTTTACATGCGATGGAATTTTGTGACAGGCGATGGATCTCCGCGGCTCTTAGCCTACTGATCGGGGAGCCGTCAGGAGGCCCGAAATGAGCAGTTGAGGCTAGCGGGCGAGGAACTGGTGCCGGTAATAGTTGAGTTCGGCGATGGAGGCGAGGACGTCGTAGTAGGCGTCGTGCCGACGTCCATCGAGAAGGTGCTTGGGCCCCGGCAGGAAGCTGCGGACGAGCTCGATGTCGTCCTTGTCGAATTCCGGGCCCTGCCGCCAGTCCTGCCATTGAAGTTTCAGGGCGGTGACGTCGAGGTGGCGGTAGTGGAGGAGGGAAACGAATCGGGGCAGGTATTTGCAGGCGAGGCGCCAATCGGCGTGGATGCTGTTTCCCGCGAGGATGGGCCGCCGCTTTTCTTCGCCGCCGGGAACGTTGATGCGAGAGACCAGGGCGGCGAGCCGGGCGTCGGCCTCCTCGATGCAGACGGCGAGTTGGGAGCGGCAGATCTCGAGCAATTGGGGCGCGTTTTCCTCGAGCCAGGGGCTCACGTTCCTACCGGGATCGAGGCGGATGAAGAGCCGCAGGTCGTCATCCGGCGGGAAGAGGCGCTCCAGGTCGGGATCGGTCGCGACGGCGGCGATCTGCAAAAAAACGGCGGACTCGAGGTCGAGAGAGGAGTATTCCGCGTCGAACCAGATGTAGGCGGTGCTGCGGTAAGCGCGCTCGCGCATGCGTCAGGCGTGTTGAGGCCCGAAGTTCTCCAGCGGATTCCCCTCGGGCAGGGTGATGGGGCACGGCGTGAGGTTCCAAATTTGAGTGGCGTATTCGCGGATGGTCCGGTCGCTGGAGAACTTGTTCATGCGGGCGACGTTGAGAATGGCGCGGCGGGCCCATTCATGGGGGTCGTTGAAGACGCGCGAGACCTCGGCCTGGCATTGGACATACATGTCGAAGTCGGCCAGATGGAAATATTCGTCCCCGCGCTCCATGAGGGCACGATAGATATCCCGGAAGATGGGGCCCTCTTCGGGCACGAATTCGTTGTCGCGGATGGCGTCGATGACACGCCGAAGGGCAGGGTTGCGGTGATACCAGTCCCAGGGGTTGTAATGTTTGCGGAGCTCGATGAGCTCATGGGTTTTGTGGCCGAAGATGAAGATGTTTTCGGCGCCGACCTCCTCGGCGATTTCGATGTTTGCGCCGTCCAAGGTGCCGATGGTGAGGGCGCCATTGAGGGCGAGCTTCATGTTGCCGGTTCCGGAGGCCTCCTTGCCGGCGGTGGAGATCTGCTCGGAGAGATCGGCGGCAGGAATGATCAGCTCGGCGAGGGATACGCCGTAGTCTGGCAGGAAGACGACCTTGAGTCGATCGGCGACGTTCGGGTCGTTGTTGATCGCGCGGCCGAGCGAATTGATCAGTTTGATGATCAGTTTGGCCATGTAGTAGCTCGGGGCGGCCTTGGCACCGAAGATGAAGGTCCGCGGCGTGATGTCGATGTTCGGGTCGTCCTTGATGCGATGGTACAGGTAGATGATGTGCATCGCGTTGAGGAGTTGCCGCTTGTATTCGTGCAGGCGCTTGATCTGTACGTCGTACATGGACGAGGGGTCGATCCATTCGCCCACCAGGTCTTGGACGACGCCGGCCAGCCGTTCCTTGTTCTGGCGTTTGACGCGCAAAAATTCTTCGCGGAACTCGGGGTCGTTGGCGAACGGCTCGAGCTTGCGGATCTCGTCGAGGTTTCGGATCCAGCCGTCGCCGATGCGGCTGGTGATCAGTTGCGCGAGACCCGGGTTGCAGACCAGCAACCATCTGCGATGGGTGATGCCGTTGGTTTTGTTATTGAAACGTTCGGGGAACATCGCGGCGAAATCCGCGACGGTGTAGCGCTTCAGCAGGTCCGTGTGCAGGGCGGACACGCCGTTGATGGAATGGCTGCCGACCATCGCAAGGTGGGCCATTCGGACCTGTCTATTTTCTCCCTCTTCGATGAGGGACATACGGCGCACACGGTCAATGTCTCCGGGCCAACGGAGATGGACCTGCTGGAGGAAGCGGTGGTTGATTTCGTAGATGATCTGGAGGTGACGGGGCAGGACGCGCTCCATGAGGGAGACCGGCCATTTTTCCAGGGCTTCTGGGAGAAGCGTGTGGTTGGTGTAGCCCATGGTTTTGACCGTGATGTCCCACGCCTTTTCCCAGGGCAGGTCAGTTTCATCGAGGAAATAGCGCATGAGCTCCGCCACGGCGAGGGCCGGATGAGTGTCGTTGAGCTGGATGGCATTCTTTTCCGCGAAAGCGTCCCATGAAGAATGGTTTTTGCGGTAGCGCCGGATGATGTCACGGATGGTGCAGGTGACGAGGAAGTATTCCTGAATGAGGCGCAGCTCCTTTCCGGCGTGGGTGGCGTCGGACGGGTAGAGAACCTTGGTAATCGTCTCGGCCCAGTTCTTCTCCTCCACCGCGCGGACGTATTCGCCCTGATTGAAAACGTCGAGGCGGAAGCTTTCGGTGGCGCGGGAACTCCACAGGCGCAGGACGTTGACGGTGTTGACGCCAAATCCGATGACGGGCATGTCGTAGGGAACGCCCTCGAGCATCTGCCAATCGACCCAGACGGGTTTCCGGCCGCCACCCACGGTGGGGACGTGTTCAATGCGGCCATACACGAGCACGGGGACGGTGTACTCCGGACGAACCATTTCCCAAGGGTTTCCGTACTTCAGCCAGTCGTCAGGCCGCTCCTTCTGCCAACCGTTTTCGAATTCCTGGCGGAACAGGCCGTGCTCGTAGCGCAGACCGTATCCGTAGCCGGGGTATTCCATGGAGGCGAGCGAATCGAGGAAGCAGGCGGCCAGCCGACCGAGGCCACCGTTGCCGAGCCCGGCATCCACCTCTTGGGTGACGAGGGTGTCGAAATCGATGTCTAGTTCGCGGAGCGCTGTCCGCGCGGCTTCCGTGACGCCCAGCGCGGCGATGTTATTTTCGAGGAGCCGGCCGAGAAGGAACTCCATCGATAGGTAGTAGACTCGCTTCACGTCGTGGTCGATGTAAGCGCGCTGGGTGGCGATCATGCGATCCATCGCGAGCTCGCGGATGGCATAAGCGAAGGCGATCTCCTTGTCGTAATCCGTCGCGCTGCGCCAATCCTTGCAACGCGTATAGATCAGGTGGAACAGCATTCGGTCGCGGATGGCTTTCGCCGAGATTTTGGTGTTCGAAAGGGATGTGCTTTGGTTCGCCATAACGGATATCCATCAAAACGTTTTTGCGCGCTGGACTGGGATGCGAACGCTCACCCCTCCGCGCTGGTTATACTAACCCATCCCAAACATTCTTTCCGAGGAGTTATGTGGCCGCAACATCTTTTTAAAACACGCGGTTATCTTGGGCGATGTTGACTGAGTACCCTCTGCGGAGCTCGGCGGCGGATTCGGCCTGTATTCAGAAGCGATGCCGGCTACAGTTTACCGCGGTCGATAAGGTCGCGGAAGTAGGCGATCGTGCGCAGGAGGCCGTCGGTGAGATCGACCTTGGGCTCCCAATTGAGGATCGTGCGAGCCCGGCGGATGTCGGGCTGGCGGATTTTCGGGTCGTCCACCGGCAGTGGCTTATGCACGATCGGCGACGAGCTGTTGCACAGCCGTTTGATTTCGTGGGCGAAATCAAGGACGGTCATTTCGCGGGGGTTTCCAATATTCACCGGCTCGACGAAATCGCTCATCATGAGTCGGTAGACCCCGTCGATCAAATCGGAGACGTAGCAAAAGCTGCGCGTCTGACGACCATCGCCGAATACGGTGATGGGTTCGCCTTTGAGCGCCTCGGTGATGAAGGCCGGGACGACGCGTCCGTCTTTCGGGCGCATGCGGGGTCCGTAGGTGTTGAATATGCGGACGATGCGTGTGTCGAGCTTGTGGTAGCGGTGATACGCCATCGTCATGGCTTCGGCAAATCGCTTGGCCTCGTCGTACACGCCGCGGGGCCCGATGGGATTGACGTTTCCCCAGTAGGTCTCCGGCTGAGGGTGGACGAGGGGATCACCGTAGCACTCCGAAGTGGAAGCAAGCAGATAGCGAGCTTTTTTGGCTCGGGCCAGGCCGAGCGTTTTGTGGGTGCCGAGCGCACCGACCTTCAGCGTCTGGATCGGAAGCTCGAGATAGTCGATGGGGCTCGCCGGCGAGGCGAAATGCCAGACGTAATCAACGCGACCGGGGATGTGAATGTATTCGGTGACGTCGTGCTGGATAAATTCGTAATCGGGGTTTGCCCGAAGGTGGGCGATATTGTCGAGGTTTCCCGTGATGAGGTTGTCGAGGCAAATCACGCGGTGCCCATGGGCGAGCAACAGGTCGGTCAGGTGAGATCCGAGGAAGCCGGCCCCGCCGGTGATGACGGAGACGGGCTTCGAGTCGTGGGCTGGTTGGGACATATTTCGGCGGATGTATGAAGGCGAAGCCCGATTGTCAAGCGGTGCAACGTTTCGGGCGGGAACGCCCCCTCAATGGATAACCATCTGGGGGTAAAGGTCCCGCACAAATGCGGCGATCTGCTGTTTATAGGCGCCCGAGCTGTCGCGGTTTCCGGAAACGGAGATGTAGGCCCACCGGTGCGCGCGATTGTGAAAAATGCGGTCCGACGCCATCCAGATCATGCGGGTGATATGATACGGCGTTTCGCGCCCTTTGCCCACGAACCAGTAAGCGTAATAGCTCTCGTGGGAATGATACCGGCCGTCCGGCAGACGGCGCCGGTGAAGCATGTCGAGCACCATCACATCCAACGGGTCTCGTCCCTCCATGGGGACCTCGAGGACGCTGCTATGGACAATTTCATTGCCCTGCCCGACCAGGCAGGTTTGGGGTCGATGGATGCTGGCCCGCTCGCGACCGCTCATCACGATCGATGCCATGACTACTTCGCCCTTTGGCGACCTGTACTGCTTCTTCAAGACCTCCGTATCTGAGGGCAGAAGGTCGGCCTCTATCTTGGACATGGTGTGAAGCCGGCCGCCGCATTTGGGGCATGTGCCCGATTCCGGGACCTGGCTCAGAAAGACAGTCGCTTGGCAACTCGGATTCTGGCAAAATCGCAGCTCGTCGCCAGTCCACTCGCCGACGCGATCAGGCAGATATACGCGGACGCCGGCCTCATCGGAGAGGTTCACGTCGACGGTGTACGCCAACGCAAGCGAAGTCAGCGCCATCAGGCCGATGACGACGAAGTAGGGCTTAAGAGGACTTGTTTCCATCGTTCCCGCATCTCCCTCAGATCCATGTTCAGAAGTGCGCTCACGCCGAGCATTAGCCCAATGGCGACCGAGAAGACGACATAGCCCGAGTAGTCATGGAACAGCCCCAATGCCAGCTCTTCCCCAAATGCCTCGGCGACGATCGCTACGACGACGATTCGGGCAATGTTGCCGATAATGGCCAGCGGGATGGCCGAGAGAAAGAGGAGCCACTTTTTGAGGAGCGTTTTTTGCGTGAAATAGGCGTAGACCGCCGTAAGCGCGGTTAGGGCTAACAGCGAACGGATCCCGCTGCAGGGGTCCGCGACGTCAAAGCTGAACCCGCCGGCCGCCGCGGAGTATATGGCGGAGCCGGACCTTTCCGCCGCGATGCCGAGCCCGTTGAGCAGGGCCGTTGACACAATGGTGGCGAAAATCCGGAGCGGAAAAGTGACGCTATCGAGGAAGTTGAGCGGAATGCAGAATGTGAGATAGGCGCAGGGGAAAATCAGGATTTTCGCGACCCGCCACCCATAAAAGTAGAACGGGATTCCCCAGATCAACAGGACAAGTCCAAACAGGGAAAGGCGGGTTTGTTGGGCTTTGGCGCCCAACCAGTGAAATAGCAGCGCGAGGACAACCACCGCCAACCCGATGTAGCTAACCGATTTGGGAGCCGCCGCGAGTTCCTTCCTCTTCAGCCAGACAATTGCGGCGCTGACGAAAGGGATCAGCCAGCCATGCGAATAATCGCCGGTGCCGTCGTCATCGTCCCACCGCTCGACCATCCAAAGAATCGCCGATCGGCCAAAGGCGCGGACGTCAGTGGTGTTCCCTTGGAAATGAAATAGCAGAAAGGCGAGCCCGATAATGACCGACGTTAGCGCCAGCTGTATGAGGGTTTGCTTGGAAAGGCGCGCCAGTCTCCACTTTTCGATCAAAATCGGATCGTTCATGAGCAACAGAAAGGTACACACGGCCCGCCGGAGGGTCAACCCGGCCGCAGCCCTCAACAAGGGTCAACCTTCCTTTCACGGAGAGGCGGAGGCGATTCACGCCCCGATGGCTGCTCCTCTTTGGCTCAGTGAATCGCTGCTTTCGCCATACAGACGACGGTACAGTTGGCGATGGAGGTCTGCGATGATGGGCCAATCATAGCGAGAAACAGCGCGTTCGCGGGCTTGGGCGGAGCGGGTTTCCAGCTCTTCGGTTTCGCCGAGTAGCGCAAGGATTGACTCGGCCGCGCTTTCAGCGTCGTTACGGGGCACGTAGATGCCGGCGGGGCCGGCATATTCTCGGACTGATGGAATGTCGGTGGCAACCAGCGGCGTGCCCGTTGCAAGCGATTCCAGCACGGCATTGTTCATGACGGCGTGTCGCAACGGTAGGAAAACCATCCGGCTGTTCCAATACAGGTTGACCAACTCATCATCCGAAATCCCGTGGTGCAGCTCGATGCGAGACAGGCGTTCCGCGAGCCGTGTGCGTATTAGCCTATGATTTTCAGCGTTTGCGACCACCGCGAAGCGGACCGTCGGATGGCGGTCTAAAACGATCTTCGCTGTCTCACACCAGGTGTCATAATCGCGAAGCCAATTCCCTACGGTGAGCACTCGCGGGGGCTCCACATGCGCCCGCGGAAATGTCGGAGGGCGGAAAAAGGCGCAATCGACTCCCTGGGGGATCGCGACGGTGCGGCGGTCGCCCAAAAATTGATCGATAACCGGCCGCTCGCATTCGGAGAGCGCAATGACGGCATCGCACGCGCGGAGAGCGTTGAGAAACTTCGGGCGCGATGGGTGACCAGGGACCGGTCGAAGCAGCTCTTCAAAGGGTTGGTGTACGGTAGCCACCAGCAAGTGGTGTCTTTTCCAGCGGTCATCCCGCAACATCGTATTTTCGGAATGGAAGTGGTGCACGAGCGTACGCTCGGAGCGCCAGTAGAAGCGGCGGATGGCGTACTCGCAGTAGTAAAGCCACCGCCAGTAAACGGCCGTGTGCAGACGATTCGGCAGCCTGAATACGAGTTCTGGGGGAGTGACATCGACAACAATTTGGTCGCTCAACACTCGCTTCATGGCCAGAAACGACGAGTGCAGACCGAGATGGCGAAACGCGAAACCGAAAAAGACGGCGGGGGTCATCGAATCTTAGGTGCGACTGTCTGCCGCCGCTGGCGGGAGATGTTCTGCGAGAAATTTCGCCAGTTCGTTCATCGACTGAAGATGATAATCGGCGTCGGTCGGCGCGCGGCCGCCTTTGACTTTAACCGTTTTGGCAACTCCGGCGCGCCGGCCCGCAATCACGTCCTTCTCCTGATCGCCGATCATCCAGGAGCGTGATAGGTCCAGGTTGTGCTTGCGGGCGGCTTCAATGAGCATGCCAGGATTGGGTTTGCGGTTTGGATGCGTGTCGTCGGTGGAAGTGCATTCGATGACGTCGTGAACGGCGAGACCCTCCGCGGCGAGCAGGGCGTGCATTTTCGAATGGATCCGGTCGAGGTCGGCTTGGGTCATGTGGCCGCGTCCGACGCCGGATTGATTCGTGACGATGACGGCCTTGTAGCCCTTTGCCAGCACCACGCGGAGCGCGTCTGTGAAGCCCGGCAGCAGGTGGAATTCGTCCTCATGTAGAACATAGCGTTTTTCGTCGTCCGGCGGATGGTTGACGATTCCGTCGCGGTCGAAAAAGACACAGGGCGTTCCTCTGCCGTGTTTCATGGCCCATGTAGCGTAGCGGCCTGTATCTCGGGGGCAATCCCAAGGTTTGATTCCGCGCTTCAATCCTGTTTTCGGGGATGATTTACTAAAGGTTTTCAGTGGACTCCATCATTCCAGACCCTCGATCGGATCCTCGGGTGGCCATGGTATGGCTAGAGGACGGCGCGCTCGGTTATCCACCTATCTCCGCCGCGCCATACAATCCATCCGAGTCGTATCCGGAATACAACGGTCCGTTGGGGAAGACGCCCAACCCGGTGTATGCGGCGGTTCGGCGCGCGCTCGCGAATTTGAATCTGGACGCGAAACGGTTGGGACGACCCGATTGGAATCCCATCGGTGAGCTGGTTCCGCCCGGTTCTCGGATCGTGATTAAGCCCAACTGGGTGCTGCATGCCAACGAAGGGCCGGGCGGAACGGACTGCCTGATCACGCATGCGTCGATTTTGCGGGCGGTCATTGACTACGCGCTGCGGGCGCGGCCCGCAATGCTCGTGGTTGGCGACGCGCCGGTGCAGGTATGCCGGTTCGATGCTCTTCTCGGCTTGGGATTCGAGCGAGTCGCGGAGTGGTACCGGACCCAGGGCGTCCCCATCGAAGTGAAAGATTTCCGCCGGACCATTACCGTGCGCGGATCGCACTCGGTTCGGGTGCAAACCCGTTTGCGGCCCATGGAGGAGTACCGGCTAGTAGATCTGGGAGCGGAGAGCCTTCTGGAACCCATCTCCGCGGATTTCTCCAAATTCCGCGTGACCATGTACAACCCGGATGACCTTCCGGTCGCCCACGCGCCCGGACGCCATCGCTATCTGATCGCTCGCGATGTGCTGGAGGCCGACCTCGTGATCAACGTGCCGAAGGTCAAGACGCACATGAAGGCGGGCGTGACCCTGGCGCTGAAGAACCTCGTTGGCATCAACGGCAGCAAGGAATTCCTGCCGCACCACCGGAAGGGCGCTGCGGATTCCGGCGGGGACAACTACGAACGGCGCACCCTGCCCAAGGCACTGCTGGAGGATGTGCTCGATTGGATGAACCGACACGCGCTCGACAAGCCCAACCTGTACGGGGTAATGAATCGGATCGCTTACAAGATTTTATGGTTCGACCGGATTCGCGGGCTGCCTGCGAATGTTGAGGGCGGGTGGCACGGGAATGACACAGTCTGGCGCATGTGCCTTGATCTGAACACGATTTTGCTTTATGCCGATCGCGAGGGTCGCTTGCGCGAAATGCCCCAGCGCGTGACCCTACATGTCGGCGACGGCATTATTGCCGGCGAGGGGGATGGCCCGCTTCGGCCGGACCCTGTTCCATTTGGGCTCGTCACGGCCGCACTCAACGCCGCGGCCCACGACTGGGCGGTCACAACGGCCATGGGCCTGGATCCACGCCGAATCCCGATCATTTGCCGCGCATTCGACACTCGGCCCCACCCTCTGGCGGGGTTCGGCCCGGCCGATATCGAGGTGGTTACCGACGGGGTCGCTCCCCCTCGGGCTCTCCGTCCCGCTTCGGGCTGGCGCGGCCACTGTGAATCTGTTCCGGAAGAAAGGTGCCGGGCATGAAAATTTATTCCTGTCGTTCGTGCGGCGAGCCGTTGCACCATGTGTTTATTGATTTGGGGGCCTCTCCGCTCTCCAACAGCTATCTGAAGCCGGAACAGCTCGACGAGATGGAGCCCTTTTTTCCGTTGACTGTGCGGGTCTGCCACCGCTGCTGGCTCGTGCAGCTTCCGCTGATTGTCAGGCCTGAAAACATTTTCACCGACTACGCCTACTTCTCCTCCTTCTCCACGACATGGCTCAATCACTGCGCTCGGTACGTGGACGAGGTGATACCCCGTTTTGGAATCACCAGCGAGAGCCGAGTGGTCGAATTAGCAAGCAACGACGGCTACCTGCTCCAATATTTTGTGCAGCGAGGCATCCCCGTGCTGGGCGTTGAGCCCGCCGCGAATGTTGCGCTGGCCGCACTCGCCAAGGGCATACCGACGCTGGTTAAATTTTTCGGAACGGAAACCGCGAAGAGCATGGCGGCATCGGGGCTTCATGCGGACCTGCTCATCGGTAACAACGTCTTCGGGCACGTGCCGGACCTCAACGACTTCATCGCCGGCTTCAAAATCCTGCTCAAACCCACCGGCGTCATCACCTTGGAATTCCCCCACTTGGAACGGCTGATCGAGCACAATGAGTTCGATACCATCTACCATGAGCATTTCTCCTATTTTTCATTCATAGCGGCGGAGGCTGCGCTCGCGCGGCATGGTCTGCGGGTTTTCGATGTGCAGGAGCTCGGCACCCACGGCGGCTCCCTGCGCCTGTTCGTCACCCACGAGGAGAACGCCGCCCAACCGACTCAGCCCTCCGTGGGCGCGCTGCGCGACCGAGAGATTCGCGCGGGCTTCAATACTTTGGAGCCCTATCGGCGGTTTGCCGAGCGGGTGGAGCGCATCAAACAAAATCTGCTGACCTTTCTCATCGAGGCCCGGCGGGCGGGCAAGAAGATTGCGGGCTATGGAGCCCCAGCAAAGGGGAACACGCTGCTCAACTATTGCGGCATACGCACGGATTTCATCGCGTTCACAGTGGACAAAAACCCCCGCAAACAGGGGTTATACCTGCCCGGTACGCGAATTCCGGTTCACCCCGTCGATCGGATCTTTGATTACAAACCGGATTACCTGTTCATCCTGCCGTGGAACCTCAAGGATGAGGTGATGCAGCAGATGGCGGGAATCCGGGCTTGGGGCGGCAAGTTTTTTGTCGCAATTCCGGATGTACTGGTGTTCGAATGATCTTCACGCCGACGCACATACCTGGCGTCTGGATTGTCGACGTTGAGCCGCGCGAAGACCCCCGCGGTTTTTTTGCGCGGACGTGGTGCCGAGATGAATTCGCGCGGCACGGGCTCGACGCCCGACTTGTGCAATGCAACATCTCCTTCAACCGCAGTCGCCATACACTGCGGGGCATGCACTACCAGGCCCCGCCGCATGAGGAGCCCAAACTGGTCCGCTGCACGCGCGGGCGGATCTGGGACGTGGCGCTCGACCTACGGCGCGATTCTCCGACTTATTGCCGCTGGGTTGCCATCGAATTGTCCGCCGAAAATCGGCGGGCCTTGTTTATCCCGACGGGGTGCGCGCACGGCTTTCTTACGCTGGAGGATAATAGTGAGGTCTTCTATCAGATGGGAGAAGCCTATCGCCCGGAGGCGGCGCGCGGCGTCCGATGGAACGACCCCGCCTTCGGCATCAAGTGGCCCACCGAGCTTCCCTTCCTGTCCGAAAAGGACGCGTCGTATCCAGACTTTGCGCCATGAAAATTCTCGTGACGGGTGCCTCAGGCTTTGTCGGCGCCCATCTGGCGCGCGCATTGCTCGCGCGCGGGCACGCGGTTCGGGCGGTTTACCTGCCCGCCGACCCGACGGATCGGCTCAATGCCCTCGCCCCCGATGTGGAGCGGCTGCCGCTTGATCTGGCAGTTGCCAGCGAATCAATGCTCGAGGACGCAATTCGCGGGATGGACGCCTGCGTGCATGCCGCCTGGTACGCCGTGCCCGGCCGCTACCTGACGGCGCCGGAGAATCTGGTCTGTCTCTCGTTTTCTATCCGACTCCTGCAGGCGGCCGCGCGCTTGCGCATCCAGCGGTTCGTCGGAATCGGATCCTGTGCCGAATATGACACGTCGGTTGGCGACCTTGATGAACAGACGCCCCTGCGCCCTACGACGCTTTATGCAGCGGCCAAAGCATCCGTCTTTCTGCTCGGGGAACAAATGGCCGCCCAAACGGGCATGTCCTTCGCCTGGTGCAGATTGTTCTACTTGTACGGCCCATTCGAGCCAGCGAATCGTTTGGTCTCCGATTTGTTCGCGAATCTCCTCGCGGGGAAACCATGTCCAGTGACCTCGGGGCGCCAGGTTCGGGATTTCCTTCACATTTCAGACGCCGCGGCGGCCGTTGCGGCAGTCGTCGAATCGGATCTTCGAGGACCCGTGAATATCGGGAGTGGAGAGGCGGCGGAGGTGCGGCAGGTGGTGGAGATGGCTGCCGAGCTGACGGGGCGGTCCGACCTCATTCGCTGGGGAGCACGACCGGAAAATCTGCTCGACCCTCCGCGCATCGTTGCCATCAATTCGAAATTGAGGCAAATCGGCTGGTCGCCGGTCCAATCTCTTAAGGAAGGGTTGCGCGACACGATGGCCTGGTGGAAGGAACGAATCCAATGAAAATGGAGATCGATACCCGGGCTGGAACGCTGCGAATCATCGATGGCGAAGGTCAGGCTCGCACGCTTCCTCTGTATGGAGAGGAGGCATTCGACCATATTGGCCGGCTTTGGCTGAAGGTAAATTGGAACCAAAAATACACCTATACCTTCGCTTGGATGGGGCGGCCCATCATCCAGTTGCCGGATGACCTGATGCGCACACAGGAGGTTATCTACCGCATAAAACCGGACGTCATCATTGAGACCGGAATCGCTCATGGGGGATCGCTCGTTTTCTACGCTTCGCTCTGCAAGGCGATGGGGCGGGGCCGCGTGATCGGGGTGGACATTGAGATCCGTCCGCACAATCGGAAGGCTCTTGAAGCGCACGAACTTTTTCCCCTCATCACCCTGATCGAAGGCAGCTCAACCGACCCGGATATTGTTCGGCGCGTTCGGTCCCTCGTTCATCCAGGGGAATCGGTCATGGTCTTTCTGGACTCGAATCACAGCTATCAACATGTACTCGAGGAATTACGCGCCTACGCTCCGCTGGTGACGCGCGACTCCTACATTGTGGCCACCGATGGCTTCATGCAAGAGCTTACGGACGTGCCACGCGGAGACCCCCGTTGGGCGGAAGACAATCCAGCCCGCGCGGCGCGCGATTTTGCGGCTGCGCATCCGGAATTCATACTCGAACAACCGCCGTGGCCGTTCAATGAAAGCAGCCTAAGCCGCAATGTGACTCATTGGCCTGATGCCTGGCTTCGCAGGCTGCGATGACGGTGCAGCGACGAAAAATCTTGCTTGCGAATACCCTCGCGAATGCGATCGGCCAGCTGACGGGGCCCCTGCTTTCGTTTCTACTGGTTCCTCTTTACATTCATTACTTGGGTTTGGAGAGCTACGGATTGATCGGATTTTTCGCCGCGCTGCAATTGGTGCTCGCGATTTTTTCTCAGGGGATCTCTCTGGCCCTCCAGCGTGAACTCGCTCGGCGCCTCGCGGATCCAAAGCAGGCCGCCACGAGCCGTCGCCTGACTCGAACATTTGAGGTGCTCTACGGAACGATTGGCTTGATGTGCGCAGCTGTCATCGCGTCTGCCTCCGGCGCGATCGCTCGCCATTGGGTCACATTGGAGCAAGTCAACGCTCCAACAGTCGCGCTCGCGCTAACTTTCCTGGCCCTGAAGATTGCCGCCTATTTCCTCTATGGTTTGTATCAGTCCATTTTCATAGGCTCGGAGCGGCAGGTATTGGGCAACCTCGTGACCGTGGCGGGCTCCTTAGTGCATGCTGCCGCCGGGGCCGCCGCTGCGATCGCGACCCGGAATATAGCCGTTCTGTGCGCTGCAGAGGCGGCGGCGTCGGTTGCGCTGGTGGTCGCGCAACGAATCGCTGCCCATTCGATACTGCCCGCTGAGGAAAACGGACCCCGCTTCGAATGGTCGGAGCTGAAGCGCCTGTGGGGCTTGTCGGCCGGCCTCATCTGGACCTCGGGCACGGGAGTGCTGATCACACAAATGGATCGCATCCTGCTTGCCAAATGGGTGCCCGCCACGATGCTTGCCGTTTACAATGCAGGTTCGGCTGGCGGAAAATTAGCGAGCCTCGTCTACACGCCTTTTCTGACGGCGATTTATCCCGAAACCTGCAAGGTTGTGGCGTCCGCGGAACCCGCCGAGATCACGCGGCACGTGCTTAGAAACGCCAAAATCGTTGCCGCCTTGTGCATGAGCTTCGGACTCTATCTTTGTTTTTTCTCCCCCGAGGTTTTGAGGTTTTGGACGCGAAATGATCAGATTGCCCGAGAGGGCGCCGCGGTCATGTCGATCTATCTCATCGGCTGCGTCGCGCAAGCGTACGCCTCGGTGTTTTACATCCTGATGGTGGCGAAGGGGTTTGTCCATTGGCCCGCATGGATTAACGCCTTTTCGCTGGTGTGGTATCCATTCGCCTTGGCAGGCCTGACAGCATCGTGGGGCTTGGCTGGTGCGGCCGCGAGCTGGTTGGCTTACTGCGGGCTGACTCTCATCCTGCTCGCGACTGCAAGTTTTCGGCATCATCTTGATCGATTCGCGTGGATACGTTATCTTCATTTGCTCGGATGGAGCTCGATTACAGGAGCGTGCCTCATGCTCGCCGCGCGCGCGGCGGCGCACGTGCTGAACGTCGATTCGCCTCTTTCGAGACTTGTGATTGGAGCGCCGTTCGCAATGGCTGCATTTATTGTCCTGATGATTGGCGCGCTGGGATGGTCGGCAACCAAGCAGCGCGTATTATCCTTCGTTAAGCGACGGCATGAGTAACGATTACGCCATCGTAATTCCCACGCGAAATCGACCCGAGCAGATGCGCGCGGCGCTCGCCTCCTGCGCCGAGGGGCGACCCGACAGTGTCCGTGTGGTGGTCTCCTACCCTTCGATCGAATCCTCCGCGCGTGACGCGCTGTGCGTTCTCTGCGCCACATTCAAGGCGACTTACATTCAATGTGCCGAGCCGTGCTTGAGGTCCACACATCGAAATGAGCCTCCGCTATGAACAACAATCACTCTGATCCTGGCTGAATTATTTGATCTCAAGTTGTTTGTGTATGTTTCTTATTCTCATAAAGATTATAATAAAGAATAACACCCCACAACCGAAATCAGATGGATTAAAGGTATCCTCGAGGAAGACATACCGCCTATTATTTGACCATGAATAAACTAGTTAGCATAGCCATCCCTCTTCGAAACGAAGAACGGTATCTTAAACGCACGCTGGAATCGATCTGCGCTCAAACCTATTCTAATCTCCAAATTATTATTGCGGACAATGCGTCCACCGATAACTCTCTTCAGATTGCGCGTGATTATGCCGCACAAGACTCCCGCATCGAGGTCTACGCGCACAATCACAACATCGGATCGCTTGCAAACTTCAATTTCGTATTTAAAGCGTCTCGCGGTGATTATTTCTGTTGGGCATCAGGCCACGATTTAATGCACCCTGACTGTATAGCTCGGTGTGTGGGGGAACTGGAAAATCGGAAGGAAGCCTGCCTATGCCATACCGCTGCGCTTTGGATCGATGAAACGGACAATGTGACTGGGCGCGTGCTTGAAAACCAAATTGATACGCGCGGGACAAGCGATGCTCAGTCTCGAGCAATCGTTCTAATGTATGGATTGGGATATGCGAATCCAATTTATGGCCTCATTCGAAGAAGCGTCCTCGCCGACACCGGACTCATGCTCCCAGTTATTGGGGCAGATGTGGTTCTGCTTTTGGAGCTTGCATTTCGCGGGGAGTTTATATTCGTGGACGAGCCACTTCGCCTGGCGCGCATGACGGATAGCGCGTGCGCCACGCATCAGGAGTACACTCGAAGATATTTGATCCGGTGCTTTGGGCGATTACCGGATAAAAAAAAGCTGAAGAAAATGTATCGTGAAATGATCCTCGCTCATCTGAATGTATTTTGGAAACATAGCCCAACGCGAGCAGCTGCGCTGCTTAATGTATTATCCGCGTATCATGCGCTTCATATTCGGCATCGGATATTTCGAGAGTCGCTCGCAGGGATAGCGAAAGATACATAAACATGCGAATTCCTATGCATGGGGTAAGGAATGCGGTCCAATGTTCCGCAAAAGGACATCCAACTCGATCAAGTAGGCGGGATTCAATAGGGCCATATGAGAGAAGATGGACCAGGAAATGAGATGTGGATCGCTTATGGCGATGAGTATCTCATAGATACAGATTGGGGGCGATGTCTAGAATCCGTACCGCTATGAGAGATGTTGCAAATAAGTGCCGCTGCAGTTTCTTGTCGCGAAGACTCCAAGAATAGAGCAGGCATCTAATTAGGCTATAGAATGCGAACTTCCGAATTCGGTGTAATGAGGCCGGGTGCTTACCTGCGTGCACGTATTTGAGTTCGTTGATAGAGCAAGCGATTTACACAGCGGTGAGAGGAGCAACGATATGAGAGCCGATGGGGTGAAAAATTATGTCTCACACACTGAAGCACTTAGTGTAAAACTCGGGATGGTGCTGAACAATAGTTGTGCATCCGATCTCATATACTCGAGCGCGGAGCGGTCGGATTCCCAAAGTCATTTGTCACGGTGCCTCATCCTGAAAGGAAGATCTCTGATTCCGAAGATCGCCGGCCCTGCTGTCAATACCCAGATCCAAGAATACCGCCTTCGGCATGGCTCGGAATGCGTTTTCCCGCCGCTCGATCTCGCGCGTTACCACGCACAGCTGCGCCAACAACTGCTCCATTTCGAGGATTCCACCGCCCGCGCGCATTTCTTGGCTATGATTCCAGGTGCACGCGAAGAAGATTCTGCAGAGCGCATGCCGCTTGCGGCGCGTGTACGTCGGAGCGCGCGTAAACTCCTTTGGCCCTTTCTAGGCGAGGCCTTCAATCGGCTGTGGCGCGCTTGTGCAGCCGCGGGATGGACCCCGCCCGGCATGCGATGGTTGACGTTTCCCGATTCCGAATCCGCGTTGCGAACCGCATATCGCTACATGATCCGGCCTGTGCGCCGCTCATTTTTCCTCGCTGATTTCAAAGCTGCGGATGTGGAGACACTCCGCCGTGAATGATCCTTGCGCTGTTTTCTTCGGATTTTCGTTCCGACATCATGGGCTGCACACGGCGGTTCTTGGGCTGGCGCGGGAGCTGTCGGACCCAATCGTCATCGATGTCAGTCCTCCTCGGCCGCGCTGGACGCCACACTGGCTTGATTGGAGTCTCAACTGGCGCTGGTTGTATTACGCTGAGTATCGTCTACTACCCTACTACCGCAGCGACAGGCCGTGCGTAATTCATCACTATCTCTCCGAAAAGACAATGTTTCGCGACCATCGCTGGAAGCGCGATCACCGGCTTGTTGCCACCTGCAATCAACCACTGGAGCGCATTCTCGAAGAAGACGGCAACCCTCGGCGCGCGATGTATAGGACTGCGCTCGAAGCCTGTCACGCGGTGATTGTGCAAACCACCGGCGATGTCGAGACGTTCGCGTCCGCATCGAAAATTCCCCGCCCCACGTACATTCCGCTCGGGGTGGACTGTTCCTTCTTCACACCGCCCGCGGAACCGACGACACCGGGCCGCCCTTTGATACTCACGGTCGGCGACTGGCTGCGCGACTACGCGGTCTGGGCGGAAAGCGTCCGGCGTCTCGCGGACGAAGGGTTGGAGGCGGAATTCGTCGTCGTCGCGAACCGCGACACACTCGCTGAGGCCGCCCGCCTGCTTGGTTCGTCGCGCGCGAACGTGCGATTTTTGCACGGAATCTCCGATGAGGCGCTGCTTGCTCTCTATCGGCGTGCGACACTCTTCTTCCTCCCGCTTCACAATGATATGGGCAATGACGCCCTTCTCGAAGCTCTCGCCACTGGTTGTCCGATGGTACTTACCGACCTTACGGCCACACGGGAGTACGCGGGCGATGCCGCGGTGTATATTCGTCTCGGATCTGCAGAGTCGGCGGTTTCCGCGATTCGCGCGTTGGTGGGGGATGAAGTGCGTCGTATCCAACTCGGACGCGCCGCGCGGGCTCGCGCAGTTGAACGGTGTGACTGGCCGCGCCTCGCCGACCGTCATCGGACTCTGTATCGATCTCTAGACAAAGCGAAAGCATGATTCCGCAATTTGTTGTATCGACCCTGGCGGTTCTCGTCGTGGTGCTGATCGCGGCCTATGGGTTTGCGAGCGGAGCATATGCCATCCACCTTGCGTTGATCGCGGTGCCGGTTCTCATCTATCTGATCAACCACCCGGCAGTCTGGATGATATGGATCTACGCATTTTCCCAAAGCGGGTTGATTTTTCCCGGGTTGCCGCAGGGTTTGCAGGTGGTTCATGCGCTGATGGCCGGCATGGTCGGCCTGCAGGCCGGTCGGCTTGCGATCGAAAAAATCGGTTTGGGACGGCGCAGGGGCGCGACCGATTTTTTTCTCATCGCGTTTATGGGCGTTTTGATCGTGACGGCGGCTGTGAGGGGGTTGGGTCTAAGAGCGCTAGGAGCTGAGACGTGGGGAGGGATGAGTTATATCCGACTGTGGATCGTCGGAAGTTTTTTCCTGCTGACAAAGGCCTTGGAACTTTCCGAAAGACAGTTGGTTCGCGCAATCTACTTCATGCTGGCGATGAGCCTGCTGCCCGCGATCGGCCAGATTGTCTTTCTACTCAGCGGAGGCAAAATTTATCAGCAATATTTGTTTCTCGAGGCTTATGTCGGCGGATTGGTGTCGTCGCTTCAGGCGCTGGAAACCGGTGGTCCCGTTCGTTTGCACATGTTGGGGCAGGTTTCGTTCACGATGTTCATGATCGGTGCGATTCTTATTGAAAGGCGATCAATCATAAGTCGTGCATTATACCTGGGTGTAGCGCTGATCTGCGTGACCTTTTCCGCTTTGTCGGGCTTTCGCGGACGAATTCTGTACATGTTGTTCATGCTGGCGGTGTTGGAGTTGTTGAGGGACGGTGAGATCCGATTCCGACGTCTCTGGCCGGTGGTTGTATTCCTAGCGCTCCTCACCCCATCGATTTACCTGCTCTCACCGATCCTGCCAGGTTCGGTCCAGCGGGCGTTTTCATGGCTGCCGGGAATTGAAATTCCTTGGCACATACGACTGGAAGCCACCATGTCGACGATGAATCGTCAGATCGTATGGGAGATGGCCTGGAATGACGTGCCCCGATACTTATGGATCGGCAAAGGATTTGCGATAAATCCGATTGAGCTTCAGTCGCCGAGCGTTATTGCAGACTGGGTGCTCTTCTCTTATCTCAGCCACAATTTTCACAATGGCCCTCTATCCCTGCTGGTGTGCACCGGTATTCCGGGATTTGTGTTTGGCACGCTTTTTCTGGTTTCTTCCTGTATTTACTTCGCACGGTTTTTGCCGGATGTGAAAGAATTCCCGCTGATCAGGCGGGCATACGTTTTTTTACTGGCCAACCACATCTACAGCGTTATTAGTTTTTACATCGTATTTGGTGACGTGCGTGAGTCCCTTCCCCCGATCCTTATAAACTTGTCGCTAATGCAATCGATATTGAACTCGGTCGAGGTCGAAAAAGTGGCAGCACAGCGATCGCGCCGGAGGAAAATTTTCGCCACATTCTGAAGCCGAATGATGAGCCTAATGATCGCAGTGTTTCGGTAGGTCAACCAGGGTCGGCGCGCATGCTTCCCCAGGCAATCCTTTCCATCGTGGCTGTTGCGATTGTGGTGGCAATCGCGGCGTACGGCTTCTCAACGCGCGGCTATCTAGTTCATCTGGCACTTGTTCTCGCACCGCTCGTTGTTTTTTTAGTCGGCCGTCCGGATCTTTGGCTGGCCCTGGTGATCGGAATCGTCCATAGCCAGCTTATTATCCCGGGCTTGCCGACAGGGCTGCATGTCGCCCACATTCTGATGGCAGGCCTGCTGGCGACGCTGATTGCCCGTGGCTCCATTCGTAAAGAGCTCGCCCGCAAGCGGACGTGGTCGGACCTGTTTTTGCTCATGTTTTTAGGCGTGCTTGCAATGACGGCCTATGTCCGCGGATTTGGATTTCGCGCATTTGGCGCGGAATCGTGGGGGGGGATGAGCTACCTGAAGCTTTTCATTACGGGTGGACTGCTTCTGGCGGCAAAATCAATTTCGCTTTCGGAACACCTTCTTCGTCGTGCGCTTTACATGATGTTGGCGTTCAGCCTGTTGCCCGCCGTGGCTCAGGTGGTGTTCCTTCTGAGCGGGGGCCAGATTTACCATCAGTATTTGTTTATCGAGCCGTATATCGGCGGACTCATTCAATCGCTGGAGGCTCTAGACACCGGGGGAGCCGCCCGCTTCCATGCGCTCGGTGGCGTTTCTGCCTCCCTCCTGATGATCACCTTTATCTTGGTTGATCGTTCCACGCCGGCATCCAAATTGCTTTTTGGCCTCCTCATCGCCGCCTCGGCGATCATGGCGGGGCTTTCCGGATTTCGAGCGAGGTTGTTATATGTCGTGGCGATGCTCTTCACTGTCGGGATGATTGAAGGTGACCGTATCCGATGGGGGCGATTTTGGTTCGGCATTGCGATTCTGATAATATCGATTGCCGGTCTGTATGTGGCCGCCCCAAATTTGCCGAGTTCAATTCAGCGGGCCATCTCCTGGTTGCCTAACATCAACATTCCGTTCGTGATCAAATTGGAAGCGAACCTTTCGACAACGACCCGCCTGCTGGTATGGGAATTGGCGTGGAATGAGGTGCCTCAATATCTGCTGATTGGCAAGGGATTCACCATCAATCCCAACGAGTTGTTTTCCCCGAGCGTGCGGTCCGATTGGGTATTGTCATCGTTTGTGGGACACAATTATCACAGCGGACCCCTCTCCCTGTTGTTGGACACCGGATTGTTCGGGTTCCTATTCGGCTCTCTCTTTATGGTTTTGACGTGTGTTGAAATGTTCCGCAGCCGTCGGCTTCTTATTGGCGGCGGAGTTGCGCGAAGAGCCTACCTATTTCTGCTGGCGAATCATATATTCGGCGTCCTCTCTTATTACCTCATTTTTGGCGATGTCCGCGAATCGTTTCCGGCGATGTTTGTCAATCTGATGATGATGCATGCCATATTGAATTCAAACCGCTCGCCATCCTCTGGTCCTCCTCAATCTGTGGAAACCGGCAATTTTCGCCGGGTAATTATCAGTTGAACGGCACCACATGGACAGCCACTGCCCACCTCTAAAAGTCGCGATGATCGCGCCTTATCCGGCCTCCGCCCTGCTGCCGCTGGCCGAGCTCCGGCCCCGTTATCACACGGAACATCCGGCGCCCTGGGTGCGCGCGCTTGCAACCGCACTGGCCCGGAGCGGTCAGGTGAACGTCCGCGTGCTGGTGGACAGCCGCGCCGTGACGCGTCGCCACGAAGTCCGGGCAGACGAGGTCACATACGTCTTTGTTCCGAAACGCGAACCTATCCGGACAGATCCGTTGCATGGTTACATTCCCGGCGCGATTCGAATTGCACGTGAACTCCGCGCCGACCCTCCGGACCTCGTGATCGGGTTTGGCGTGGAAGGCGGTTGCGCGCGCCTTGCCATTCGACAGGCCTATCCATCCGTCGTGTTCATTCAGGGTATTATCGAAAAAACTTCAGAATTTCGCGATATTTTGCCCTTCCGTCTGCGGGCCTATCTGCGGGATGAGCGCCGCGCTCTGTTCGACGCTGACGCGCTGGTGGCCGAAACCACGTTCGCGCGAGACTGGGCTCGCGGACATAACCCGCGCTGTATGATCGCGCTGATCCCACATGCCATGGACACGGCTTTTCTGGAGAACCGACCGACGTATCGCGAGCCGATCGCCCTTTGCATCGGTTCACTCAATAGGATTAAAGACCCCGAAACGGTCCT
>JANWZO010000014.1 GCA_025054615.1 Kiritimatiellia bacterium | reverse complement strand
GCGTATTGTTTGTCGCCAACAAGCGGATGTCCGAGGGATTGCAGATGGATCCGAATTTGGTGGGTCCGGCCTGTCACAGGGTGCGCCTCGAGGAGCGACGCGATTTCGTTTCGGCGGATCAGACGGAACTCCGTGATCGCATGTTGGCCGCGGACAGGTTTTTCTACGCGGATGGTCCGATCGGGAAATGCACCGATTGTTAGGGCGCGATATATTTTGGAAATTCGCTGTTCCCTAAATTGGTCAATCAAGAATTCCCTGGCTTCCGGCGAGCGGGCAAAGAGAAGGCATCCGCTGGTTTCCCGGTCGAGACGGTGCACGGGAAAAATCTCCGCGCTTCCCTGGGCCTGGAGGCTGCCCTCCGCTCCCGCCGGACCAGTGCTTTCCATGCCCGCTGGCTTGTCGACCACTATCGCATGCGGGTCTTCGTGGAGAATGCGAAGAGGGAGCGACAGGGAAGGGAAGGGAGTTGGCTCCGAACGGACTTCGATCTCATCACCGGTTTTGACGGGGTGATGAGCGATCCATATGCGTTTCTTGTTTACGAAAACCCTCCGTTCGTCGAGCAGGCGCTTGGCCGCCTTGCGAGAAAGTCCGAGTCGAAGCGCCAGGAAGCGGTCCAATGTCAATCCATGTTCAGGTTGTTGCGCTTGAAATACGGCGGTCACTGTCGTTCGCGCTGCGAGGGTAACCGATCACGGAGCAGCCCCAAGTGGCCGACGCGCGCCGGAAAGCCAAAAATTACTCAACAAGGGCAGCCAGTCGGGGAGCAAGCTCATCAATCGGTACGCGCTCCTGTCGCATGGAGTCGCGATCACGCCAGGTCACGGTGTTATCTTCGAGTGTCTGGAAATCGACGGTGATCCCAAACGGCGTGCCGATCTCGTCCTGTCGGCGGTAACGTCGGCCGATGGCCCCGGACTCGTCGTAAAAGATCGACCAGCGACCCCGCAGACGCGCATAAATGTCACGGGCCTTTTGAACGAGCTCCGGCCGATTTTTGAGCAAGGGGAAAATGGCCGCCTTGACGGGGGCGATTTTCGGGTCGAATCGCAGGACGACGCGGGTCTCTTCGTTGCCCTTGTCGTCGGGCGCTTTGTCCTCCGCATAGGCATTGCAGATCAACGCCAACACCAGCCGATCCACGCCAGCGGACGGCTCGATCACGTGGGGCAAGTATCGGCCTTCGAATAATTTAGAGACAAACGCTCGGGCCTGTTCCGCACTTTTGCCCGACGCCTGCCATCGGCGGACCACCTTCTCGGCAAATTCAGAGCGGGCCGAGGCATCCAATCGGGCGGCAGCAGTTTTCAATTCCTCATCGAAAAACTCCATGGATTTGCCGCTGTGGATCTGGTGTTGCGATAGGTCGAAGTCGCTCCGCGCCGCGATGCCTTCGAGCTCTTGGATTCCGAACGGGAAGGCGTACTGAATATCGACGCAGGCGCGCGCGTAGTGCGCAAGCTCCTCTCGGGGCTGCCAATATTCCACGAGCGATTCCTTGGGCAGCCCGATGGAGCGATACCACGCCATTCGATGTTCGACCCAGTATTTGTGCCAAACCTCCCACCCCCAATCCGGGCGCGGCTCAGCCGACCAGTCCGAAATCTCCGTCGGGGTAGCCACACGGCCGGCAATAAGTTCCACCGCTTCGTCCGGCCGAATGAAAAACTCAAGCTCCATTTGCTCGAATTCTCTCGAGCGGAACGTAAAATTTCTTGGTGTAACCTCGTTGCGGAACGCCTTACCGATTTGACAGATTCCAAACGGAATCTTTTGCCGCGACGTTTCGAGGACGTTCTTGAACTGGACGAAAATGGCCTGAGCGGTTTCCGGCCGCAAATAGGCGATGTTGTCTTCGCTCTCGATCGGGCCGACAGTGGTTTTGAACATCAGGTTGAACGCTCGTGGTTCCGTTTTCTCGCCAGGGCATTCGCGGACAGTTTTGCTGGGCTTCTGAGGACAGGGGATCTCGCCGATTTGGTCAGCCCGAAAACGGCCTTTGCAGGTTTTGCAGTCAATCATGGGATCCGAGAAGGTGTCGACGTGCCCCGATGCCTTCCAAATTTTGGGGTGCATGATGATGGTTGCGTCGATGCCGACCACGTCGTCGCGTGTCCGCGTCATGGCGCGCCACCACAATTCGCGGACATTGCGCTTCATCTCCGCGCCAAGCGGCCCATAATCCCAAAAGCCATTGATGCCGCCGTAAATTTCGGACGACTGGAAGATGAATCCTCGCCGTTTGCACAAGGCGGTGAGTACTTCCATGAAAGCGGTCTGCTGCGAGTCAGGCTTAGAAGTCATGGGCGCAGAATGGGCGATCTAAGACCCACCGTCAAGCCGGTGGGCCCCCGCGCGTCCAAACTTCGGGCCTAAATTCCGACAGCCCCGATTAGATCACCAACACGATTTTGCCGCGGGTATGGCCCGTGCGGCTCATGCGCTGCGCCTCGGCCGCCTGTTCCAGGGGTAGCTCGGCCGTCAGATGCGTCTTGAACTTGCCAGCCTCAATCAGGCTGGCCAGTCGTGCCAGTTGCCGGGCGTTCGGCGCGACGAACACATATTTGAGCCGGAGGCCGCGCGCGGATTGGGCTTCTGGAGTAGGCGCGAGGATGGTCACGAGGGTTCCACCTTTGCGTACCGTCTGAATGGATCGCACCTGGACGCTTTCCCCCACCGTGTCGTATGCCACATCCACTCCCTTCGGCGCGAGGGTGCGTACCGCCTCGACGAAATCGGTCTGGGTGTAGTCGATCACCTCATCGGCGCCCAGAGATCGGACATACTCATGATTATTCGCGCTTGCGGTGGCGATCACGCGCGCTCCTTTCCATTTCGCCAGTTGGACTGCAAATCCGCCGACCCCGCCCGCCGCCGCATGGATCAGGATCGTGTCGCCCTTTTGGAGCTCGGCGGCATCGAATAGCGATTGCCAAGCTGTCAACGCCGCAAGCGGGATGGATGCCGCCTGTTTGAAATCCATCGAGCGCGGCTTGAGTGCCACATTTTTCTCGGGCAGCACCACGTATTCCGCGTAGCAACCGTCCTTGATGACGGGCTTCCGCGCATAAGCGTAAACGGCCGCTCCCTTTTTGAAGCGGCGGCAGCCGGGCCCGAGTTTTTCAATGGTGCCGGCGACATCCCAACCGGGGATGATCGGGAACTGATGGGGCATTCTCGTCTTCAACAGGCCTTCGCGAATTTTCCAGTCCACCGGATTGACGCCGGCCGCATGGACGCGGATCAATACCTCGCCCTTCCCCGGCTCGGGCTTCGGAAGATCCCGAATCTGAAGGACGGACTCATCGCCGAAATTATCGAAACACACCGCTTTCATAAGACTCTCCTTTCCTCAGCACCCGTAATATAGTTGGTTATCGTATGTCCGCCAACGTTCACGCCATGGAGAAACCAGTAGTGACGATCACTTACTGCGCTGGATGCCGCTGGATGCTTCGGGCAGCATGGATGGCACAAGAAATCTTGAGCACATTCGAGGCGGAAGTAGGTGGCGTTTTGCTGCGCGTCGGGTCGGGTGGAATTTTTGAAATCCGGGTGGGGGAGCATCTCGTCTTTTCCCGAGCGATCGAGGGAGGATTTCTCGAGATCAAGGAAATCAAGCGCCGCCTGCGGGACCTGATCGCGCCCGGTAAATCGCTGGGCCATATCGAACGCGCGAGCCCATCTTCGCCTCCGGCCGAGTCCTGATCACGCGGACGAGCGCTGAATCAACCAATAGGCGAACTTGAACGCCCATTGCATTGCTTTGTTCAACATAACCAAGGTCTTGGAACATTCATGGGTCAGAAGCCCAACGAAATCTGTCCAGTCGGGGGATCCAACGGCGATGATCCAAAGCGCAATTCCAATCGCGTTCAGCAGGAGGATGATCGAGTAGGAAAATAGGCGTCCATGCTCATGAATATCGGGTTGTCGGATCGTAAGCATCGAAATGGTAGACGTGACATGGAAACCGTAGGTCAACCCGACCATCCCGAAGACGAGCGGCTCATAGGTTGTGATATCCACGAACCGAGCCACGAGCGCCGCCGCTCCGATGACCAGCATGGTGTAAAAAGGGAAGAAATAGGGGGCGAGAGAGATAATCCAGTTGGATTTAGAAACCACCACGCTTCCTCCGTGCCGGTGTACGCGCAATTTGGAGACCCGGGCACCCATCAAAAGCGCCCAGAACGCGTGGGTCAATTCATGGCCAAGCACGTACAGCCGTGTTGTTCGGGGAGTTATTATGAAAATTGCGATCCAGGCCAGGAAGCCGGCCGCGAGGGCAAGGAGGGTATGACGATGGGATCCTACCTCACCGGGCCGCAATCCAGCGAGCAGACGCAGCGCCGCCACAGCCGCGCTCCAGGCAAGAGGTAGGAGGGCGAGCCCGATCAGGGCCTTCATGGACCGCATCTCGTTCGCACCTCATGACGCAATCGGCGACGGGTCCACCAACGAATGACCCAAGGCACCCATTTCTGCGCGAGCCATGGATACTCGGCCGACGCCTGCTCCAGAAACGCGAAACGCTCGGTATTGGGGACCCACTTGCGAAGCGAGCCGTTTAGTTGGACCAAATTCCGCAGTACGCCACGCAGACCCGGTCGCCGCCCGGCGTGGACGCTTTCGAGATCGATCCAGACGAGAAAGCGCGGCTTCGGGGACCAGGAAGCGTCCGTCAACAGGTTCAGCGCCTTGGTGTCGTCGTGGTAGACCCCGACTCGACCCAGCTGCAGCCACGCTTCGCATACCTGCTGACGCCAGGCGCGCCACGAATCCTCCGTCATATGGTTTCTGTGCCGCCGGAGCCATTCGCGGAGATGGACGGCGCCGGGCTTTTCACGCATAACGAGGCAGGAATCGAAAGGCGCTATTTCCGGCGTATTTTCCACGAAGCCGACGGGCTCGACGGTCGGAATCCCGAGGTCGCGAAGCGTCAGTCCCGCGGCGTAGGCAAGCCGCGCGCGGCTGGGCCGCAATCGGTCGAAGTAGCGATGTTTTCCGTAAAATTTGAAGATGAGTCCCTGGCAGGACGGAGTCGGACACCGGAGAATACGTCCGATCCGTCGCCTCCGCGTGGTCGGCGCAGAGGCCAGTGCTTGGGCGGCAAGAAGCGTCAGCGAATTGTCCGCGGAGGCATGCAGCAAGTGGTTGCGAAAGAGCGCCCTGGCACGGAGAAAGGGGTCAGAATTGCCAGTTGACTTCATGGATTCGAACCGTAGTATGTCCCAGCTTTTGAAGGGCGGGTCAATGGCTCGCCGCGCGGGCGCCCCAAGGTCCTGCGTGAGGAGAATGAAGGTATGGCGCATACGAAACAAGCACTGAAGCGGCATCGTCAGAGTGAGGAAGACCGGCTCCGCAATCGGGCGGGGCGCTCGGTCATTAAGACCTTTCAGACGAAGCTGACGACCGCCATCGCGGCGAAAGATGCAGTTCGGGCGGGCGAGATGTTCAGCAGATACTGTTCGGCGCTCGACAAGGCTGTCAAAAAGGGAATCATCAAGAAAAACGCGGCGATCCGAAAGAAAACGCGAGCTGCTAACCGACTTCGATCCCTGGCTTCCGCTTAAGCGCCGACGTCGAATTTCGTAGTTGGCTGGACATATCACAGAGGTTCAGCCAGTTTCCCTGATACGGATTACAGTTCGGTTAACGGCGCAACGAACCGGGAATCGCTCGTAAAGCCGGGGCCCTATTATAGAAAAGATTTCAGAGGAATTCTCGCCAACTCGCGGCGAACCTCCGACAGTGCTCACCAGGCTTCCACCATTTGCTGAACAATATTGCGGGCCAAATCCGCCGCGGCGACCGGCAGGCCGGTTAGCTTGGACGAGGAGAGATCTCCAGTCACATTGAAGACGCCTTCGCCGCGAACCGAAGGCCTTTCGACGATCACTTCACCGGTGGTTTGGCGGCTCATGACCATGGCGGCTGACAGTTTGATCCGGTATTGCCGCACATTCGAACGGTCGCGCGCATCAAAAACCACAGGTTCGAGGCGATATTCCCGCAGACGAACGCGCAGGACGGCATCCGCCTCATCCTCGTTCGCGAGCTTGAGAGAGCCATCGCGTTGAAGGGCCTCGATAACCGCGCGCTGGCATTCCGCTTCAATGAGCGGTTCGGACGTCTCGTTGACAAACGAAGGCACATAAACGGATTTGATGTCGGCCGGCAACATGGATCCAAGCCGATAGCCGGCGCAGCCTGTACCCAGGAAAGCGAGAGATCCAAGGGCAACAATGGCAATCAGAGCGACGCTAATTCTTTTCATCGGACGGCCCAACCCTGTTTGACAAAACCTCGACGCGGATTTTTGCGATAGACGCCCATTCGGAGTTCGGAAACTGGCGGATGAAATTTTCATAGGCCTGCTTCGCCGCTTCGGGGCGGCGGACCACGCGGTCGTAAAAAACTGCTTTCTCATACGCCATTTTCGCACGCCGTCTGAGCAGGTTGTCGCGATGGGCGCGTGCAAGTTCGGCATCCTGCGAATTCGGGTAGGTATTCAGAAAAAAAACAACCGCGGCCCAGGCTTGGTCCAGCGCCTCTTCGTCATTTGGCGACTCCTCGGACAGCCGCACGAGAGCGCGCATTCGGCCCAGTGCGGCTTTTTCCGCCCAAGGCGAGTCAGGGTATCGGTTTTGAGCCGTCAGATAGGCGACAACGGCCAGTTCGAGCTGTTCGCTGCGTTCGTAGGCCCAGCCGATCCGAAATTGGGCTTCCGCTGCGAAGGGGGCACGCGGCGCATTTTGAATGACCTTTTCAAAATAGGGAATGGCGCGCTCCGGCGCCTCGAATCCGGGAAAGATCAGAAATCCTCCGCGCCGTTTTTCCATCAGGGTGCAGGCGATGTCGAACTGCCGCTGGATGACCTTGTCGTAATCGTATCCAGCCGTATAACGCGTTGCGAGAGTGTGATATGCATCAAATGCATTCTGAAGCTGGCCCCGCTCGTCGAGCGAACGAGCAAGGCCCAACTGGGCCGCCGCGGCTTCCGGGCTGCCGGGCCAGGTGACAACAAGCGCTCGATAGGCTCGAGTCGCCTTTCGCAATTTCCCTTCTTCATGCAGTCGCCGAGCGTAGACGAGCTGCTCGGAGGGGTTTTTTTTCTGCGGGCGGCTCAGGCTGAACCACGAGTGTTTTTTTGCGCTCTCTTCATAGGGTCGGGCAGCAGGCGCGGGCGGGGAAGATGCGACCATCAGCGCAAAGATGATTGCAGTCCGCAGGATGGCCACCCAAGTCATGGGCGAGAAAGTAGGGGACCAAAGACTGACGGTCAAGAGCGGCGTACCTTGAAGAGTATGGCGTCCCCGGAGAGAGTCGAACTCCCAACCTTCTGATCCGTAGTCAGATGCTCTGTCCAGTTGAGCTACGGGGACGGCGAACAGAATGATCGTCATGTATAGCCAAGGTGTCCCCGACTTGCAACAAGTATCAGCCCCGACCTCCGAATACGGTTGGTGCGTCGCACGCAGATTTTTATGGCAAGCCGGGTTAATCCTTTTATAAGCTTGCAGTCGTCAAGGAGAACGCTATGACCAAATCCAGCATAACCATCGTGTCGTCCCTGTTCGCTATCGCCGTCATGGCCAGCGCCGAGCCGCAGCGAACGTTCCTCACCACCGAAAACCAGTTTCCAGAGAGAGGCCGCTTGGAACTGGGTTACGGGTTCGACGGCCGTGCTTATGATGGTCTTGACCTATACACACATTCCTTGAATGCCCGTTTGGGGCTGCTGAAAGATTTTACTGTGCGAGTCCAGGTTCCGGGCATCGATCGCCAACCGGAAATGGGCAACAGCGAGTTCGGTTTGGGCGACGTATCTCTCGGATTTGATTTGGTTGCCTATCAGGACGTTTTCTCCTTCCCCTTTCTCATTCCGCATGCGGACATCTCCTTTGCGACAGGGGAAGAGGAAAAAGGCCTCGGTGCAGGTGAAACCGAATTCAGGATTGGCGTAGCGATCGGGACCAAAACCCATGAAGCGATTTGGTGGGTGCTGGACGCAAGCTACTCTACCGGGGATCTTCTCAACAGCGATGAGATTCTCGACCTCGGCTTGTCCGTGCTTTGGGAGTTGTCCGATCAGTTTACCGTCGCGGCAGAGGGCTTGATCAGGCACATGGAAGAAACGGACTCCGAAGCCGTTCTCGCCGGCGCCAGCGCAACGTACAAGTGGACGCCCAGCTTTCTGACAGGCGTATTCGCCGGCAAGTGGAATGAAAACGACACCGGCGAAGACACGGTGCTGAAGGTTTCAGCCGCTTACGCATTCTGAAAGACGGGCGGATTTCCGTTTCAGAGTCGCCCCCATGCGGCGAAAGTGCCGAAATGTAGAGTGCCTATCTAGCTGATCTGGGTTCTACCCTTACTCGTACCAATCTTTTGTTGGAATTCCTCTGCGCGATGGGAAAGCAGCGCGGGAAATTAGAGATCCATGTTGGAGATGCTTTGATCGTCGTCCAGGAGCGATTCAATCCGAGTAGATTCACAATCCGCCGAAATGCGGCTGAGGATAACTGGCCTCAGAAATCCTCTTGCGGCTCGGTGCGGATCTTCGTAGGGTGTCAAACTTGTTTAGGGAGAATGCGATATGGCAAATGTTTGTGAAATCTGTGGCAAGGGCCCGGTAACGGGGAATCGTATAGTGCGGCACGGTTTGCCCAAAAAGAAGGGGGGGATCGGGTTGCACACCACGGGCGTCACACGGCGCCGTTTCCTTCCCAATGTGCAGAGGTTGCGCGTCAAGATCGGCACCACATCCCGAACGATGCGCGTTTGCACAGCCTGCGTCAAAGCAGGGAAAATCCTGAAGGCTTAAGCGGTCAGTCGGAGGGAGCCCCCATGATGGAGGAGCGCCAGGTTGGTACCGCGGATTTGATCATCGGCGATCGGAAGTTTACGTACCCGATTTATGAAGGGACGGAAAAAGAGCGCGCGATTGATATCAGAAAATTGCGCGCCGATACCGGTCTGATTACCTACGATCCCGGATTCGTCAACACGGGCTCTTGCCAGAGTTCGATTACCTTTCTCGACGGGGAAAACGGAATCCTGCGATATCGCGGCTATGACATTCAGGACCTGGCGGAAAATTGCGAGTTCATCGAGGTCGCCTATCTCCTGATCCATGGAACTCTTCCCAATCGGGCGGAGCGCCAGCGGTATGCAAACCTGCTGAACAAGAACTCGATGATTCACGAGGATATGCAGCAGCTCTTCCGCGCCTATCCCGAAACGGCGCATCCCATGGCCGTCGCATCCGCCATCGTGGTTTCGCTCTCCAGTTTCTACCCTCAATTGGAGAACGAAGAGGAGGAAAAGAGCATCGCGGCCACCCGGCTTATTTCCAAGATTCGGACGATTGCCGCGTTCTGCTATAAGAAATCGATCGGTGAACCGTTTGTATATCCCAGCAGCAAACTTTCGTTTTGTGAGAACCTCCTCAACATGATGTTTGCCTCGCCGGTCGCCGACTACAAGATCGATCCGGTTCTCGTCAAGGCGATGAACCAGTTGCTCATCTTGCACGCCGACCATGAGCAGAATGCCTCGACGTCCGTCGTTCGGATGGTCGGAAGCACCGGCGCCAACCTATATGCCTCGATCTCCGCGGGCATCAGCGCGCTGTGGGGACCGCTCCATGGTGGTGCCAACCAGGAAGTCATGGAGATGCTCGAGAACATTTATCGCAGCGGCGGAGACGTGGACAAGGTGATCCAGCGAGCCAAGGATCCCAACGATCCTTTCCGGCTCTACGGATTCGGACACCGCGTGTACAAGAGTTATGATCCGAGGGCGAAAATCGCGAAGAAAATCTGTACAGCGGTGCTCGGGAAGCTCGGGATAAATGACCCACTGCTTGAAATCGCCATGAAACTGGAAGAGCGCGCGCTGAACGACGAATACTTCATCAAGCGCAAACTCTATCCCAACGTGGATTTTTATACGGGTATCACTTACAGGGCGATGGGCTTCCCGACCAACATGTTCACGGTCCTGTTTGCCATCGGGCGACTGCCAGGCTGGATCGCCCAGTGGTACGAGCTTCACAATGATCCGCATCAGAAGATCGGTCGGCCCCGACAGGTGTATGTAGGCCCTGCATTGAGGCAGTTTGTGCCGATCGACCAGCGGACGTGAAAAAATCAAAATCCAGAACGCCCCGCAGGCCTCAAACGGTGGAACTCAGGTTTCTCGAGGGCGTGCGCCGCCGCGTGCCGGGTCATGTGCCCGTCCTGCAGGCGCTGGGAAGCCTCTACACGCGGATCGGCCGATACGAGGAGGGGCTCCAGGTCGATCTCGAACTGACCAAGTTGCGCCCAGATAGCGCGGAGCACTGGTACAACCTCGGCTGCAGTTATGCTCTCCTCAGGGAGACTGACAAAGCGTTCGAAGCGCTCAACAAGGCGGTCGACCTCGGCTACTGCGACGCGGAATGGATGCGCAAAGACGAAGATCTTGAGTCGCTGCGTAACGACCCCCGTTTTGAGTCGCTGCTCGAACGAATGGCTTCAACGCCCCGCTGGGAGTCGAATAGCTAATTTTTTGCGCTCGTAGCTCAACTGGACAGAGCTTCTGACTTCGGATCAGAAGGTTGGGGGTTCGAATCCCTCCGAGCGCGATTTACCGACCGAGGTGGATAACCGACCCGTTCGGTTTTCGAAAATCAAATCGCGAGGACGGCGCTTGTTTGAGATTGTGTCCCTATCCTTTGCGATTTGTCAGGGCTTCGGCCGACGCAGGGCGGCCCAACGCCGTGTGCAGGAGGGTCTGTCAAGGGGCGGCGCGGCGCCTGCCACCCGGAAGCGGGGGATGAGTGGGCTGGATGCGAGGAGTCAGATAAATTTCAAGTGATTCAATCTGTTGTTCTCCGGACATCCCAACAAGAAAACGGCTGTAAAACTCGGAATGCTGGCCGAGTCCGCCTATTCGGACCGTTTCGCCATCCCTCGCTATGATATCCGTGGAGAGTGCTGCGAAACGGATCCGCGCCGGGTGTCCGCCATCGCGGCGACGCAGTTCTGGCGTTATGCGCAACCGAATTTCCGGGCCCTCGCCGAGAATCACCGGCTGGACATTCAGAAAGGCGCCCACCCGCTGCCACTCGACCCGTGATTGGATCACGCCACTATCCGACGCGAATTGCAGAAGCCAATCCAAATAGGGCACTTCTTCGCCGATCGCGAGAGACGACTCCCGACCGCTGCCGACGAGGAGTGTCTGAGTGATTGAGCTGGAATGGGTAGAGGAGTGGTGGTACACGCGGGGTCGGAACCGGACCGCTCCAAGCCCTTCGGTTCGCTCGAGAACGATCGAGCCGCTGGCCTCAATAGCGGCACCCGATTCGCGAACCCGGGCTGCCGGCACGATCTGCACTTCAATCAGCACGTTGCGGGGAGGGGGCGCAAATTTTTTCATCAAATCGGCCACGAGGGCGTGGCGTTCTGGCGTCGAAATGACCAGCAGCCGTTGACCTGAGGGATCAACCGTTGCGTTGCCTTCCGGCCCTATCACGAATCGTACGGCTTCGAGAACAGTCTGAGGGTCCGCGCCATTCAAGGGATAAATCTCCAATTTCGAGGTCGCCTGCGCCGCCGCGAGTTGGGCCACAAGAAGCAACGCGACCATAGAACGGCGAGCGATCACGGGCGGACCGAATCCAGAAAACGCAGTTGCCGGAGGATAGTCTGGATTTGAGGCGCGGAGCGGCCTGCTGCCTGCGCGGCTGCCAACGGCCGCTCATAAATCGTCTCGATCTCCATCGGACGGCCGCGTTCGTAGTCGATCATCATGCTGGTTTTGTACGGTTTCATGCGGTCCGTATCGTCCAGCATTTTCTGCACGAACGCGCGGTCAATTTGTTTCCCGCAGGCCGCCGCGCAATCCGCCACCTCCATCATCAGTGACTCGATCAGCTCCCGGCTCGATGGGTTTAGCATCAATCGGTCCGTTGTACTTCTCAAAATGACCGAGAGGGCGTTGAAAGGAATGTTCCAGACCAGCTTTTTCCAACGCGCGCGAAGCAGGTCTTCCGTGCACATCGCACGGACCTGAGCCGCTTGGAAATCGCCCGCGATGGCTTCCAGACGAGGCGTAACGCCCCCCGGTTTGCCATCCGGCCGATACTCCCCAAGCACGACATCCCCATAATCCAAATGAAGGATGGAGCCGGGCGCGATTTTGTTTACGCAAATGAAACACAGTCCGCCAATTACGCGATCCGGCCCCACAACCGCGGCGGCATCCGCCTCGACGCCCAATCCGTTCTGCAGCATGAGCACCACCCCTTCGGGAGCGAGCGGGCCGGCGAGAAGGGTGGGCAGAAGATGGTTGTGAGTGGTCTTTAGCGCAACGATGACAACGTCGCACGGCGGCATTTCAGCCGCTGATTTGTAGGCGTTGATTCGCCCGAGCGTGAGAATTCGATTTTGCGACTCCACTCGGAGCCCGTATTCCCGCACATGTTCGTAATCGCTATGGAGCAAAAAATGAACCTCAAAACCGGCCTGCTGCAGGCGCGCTCCATAGAATCCGCCTACAGCTCCCGTGCCGATAACCGCATATCGTCGACTCATGCCGCCCTTTTAGCATAATCGCATTGAGGATAGCGAGATGCGATCATGCGGGCCCCGTGGGCATGCGCGACGTTCGGCGGTTTGCGACTGCCGCGGTGGGATTGTGTTCTACAGCACACGCGTAATGGACGACCCGACGACGCTCGACAGGGAGGATTCACTGCCCACCGCCGCCACACGTCCGTATTCTCGGGCCTGCCGAAGAGCCTCGCCCAACAGGCGGAAGTCGTCGACGTGCGCATCAAGAATTTCTTCACGCATTCGTTGGCGAAAGGGTTCGGGGTCGTTGGCCAACCATCGACATAACGCCGCGTATCCCCGCGCGTCGGGCAGCATGTGTTGGTCAAGGTCTCCGATAGCGCCAATAATCGCTTTTTCCATCTCGTTTTTATCGAGCTCGATTTGCTTCAGGAATTCGGCGGCCTGGTCGAAGACCTCAATGGTCTCGCGAAGGTTGGGGTCGCGGTACGAGGAAAACGTGACCAATCCGGAACGGTGGTCGAGCGAACAGAATGCCCCATAGGCACCGCCACGCATTCGGACGCGCTCCCACAGGTAACCGTTCCTCAGGAAACGCGCAGCAACGAGGTCGGAGCCCCGGAAGGCATGAGCGCCGACGCGGAGGTCGTAGACCTTGGCAACATAGTGAACTGTTGCCGGAACCGCCAGCCCCTCGAAAGCTGGGGCCGCATTCAACGGCCACGGAGGTCGGCGATCCGGCCGCTCCGGAATGGAATCGATCCATTCCTCGAGAAGCGGCTCCACCTTGGTCCACGTGTCCGCGGAACAGGTGACGTTGAAAATCATAGTTCGCCGGTTGAGCAAAAGGCTGCGTATGTTTTCCAAAGCATCAGCGACAGCGGGCCAGTTGGCGTCGATCTCCGCGATCAAATTTCTGAGGAAAACGAGGTAGCTGACGCCCCCCATCCGTTCGGCGGCATAATCTGATTCATTATAAAGCGCGCGCGCTCGCAGCGCCGCAAACCGATGGCCGGACGGGATGAGATCGGACTCAAGGCGGGCCTTCTCCTCCGCGGCGAGTTGCCGGATTCGGGTCTTGAGGTCGAGCCGCGCATGGAACAGAACATCTCGGAGAATATCGATCAGGTCGGCCGCCTGGGCGTCCAGTGCTTTGCCACGCAGGACCAGCCAGACTGTTCCGGAATCGGTCTCGCGAACAATGGATGAAAAGGTTCTCGGCACAATCCCGCCTGTACGGCTGCCGATCCGCTGCTGGAGAGCGACAAAATCTTCCCGGGTCGTGCCGGTCTCCAACAGGCAGCGCCCCAGCAGGGGCACATAAGGCAATTGGCCGGGTGATAGGGCTCGAACGTTCAGAGCGACATCCAAATAGAAGATGCCATTGGTAAAGATGTCATGGTGGAGGGCGCGAGCCTTTGCCACAATCAACTTCGCTGTGGGGATGTTTTTATTCCGCCTGGGAAGGTCTTTAACGGAGAGTCGTGGAATTTTCGCGAGGGCAGCCGGATCATCGGGGGCGGTCTGGCGCGCCTTCAATGCTGCCGTATGGGCAGCTAGCTCCCGCAATTGATCTTCGGTCAGTCCGGCCCTTGCCTCGTCGAGTCGTCTCTTCTCGGCCTCATCGAGTTGTCGACCCAGTTCGGGATCGGCATGAAGGGTCAAAACCGTATGATGGGGATTGTCGAGGAGCCATGCCCGGACAAGTTTTTCAAAGAACGGCTCGCCGGATGCCCATCGCGCGCGCACGTCCGCCAGAGGCTTAGCGAATAGAAGGGGCGCGAATGGATCACCCCCATACAGCCAGCTCGTGAGCGATCGCAACATCAGCGACAAACCCCGGGGATACGAACCCGTATTGTTTTCGCGCAGCGTAAACTCCACGGTGTTCAGCGATGATTCGACAGTAGCGGCCTCGATTCCCTCGGACGCAAGCCGTTCTAGGGTGCGGCGGGCCAGCGCTTCGACCTCGCCGCATCGGCGGGGCTCGACCCCTTTCAGTCCTGTGGAAAAGAACATTTGCCGGGCGTGAGTTTCGAGGCCGCACCCGCAAAGATCCTCGCCCAGGCCGGAATCGATCAGGGCTTTTCGAAGCGGCGACGCCGGCGTCCCGATCAGGATGTGCGCCAGGATGGTCGCGTGGAGAGCGCTCTGCGCGTCGGTCGGAGAAGGCAGCGCCCAGTTTAGTGCGACGAACGATTTGGCGTGCGGATCATCCGTGCGATATCTGTGCTCCATCCGCCGAGGCGCATCGAATGGTTTTTGCAATGGCACATCGGAATCCGGGTGTCGCGCCTCAAAAGCCGAGAGCCAGGGCTCGAGGTATTCCAATCGCTTTTGGGGGTCATCATCTCCGTAAAACCAGATTCGACTGTTCGACGGGTGATAGAAACGCCGGTGGAACGCTACCAGTTGATCATGGGTCAAATCGGGGATTCGCGAAGGGTCTCCGCCAGAATCCAACCCGTATACCGTATCGGGAAACAGGGAATGCTGGGCCTGTTCAATCAGCACGCTGTCCGGTGACGAATAGACCCCCTTCATCTCATTGAAAACGACTCCCTTGAAAGACAGCGGCTGGTCTGGGGCCTCCAACTCGTAATGCCACCCTTCCTGCTCAAAAGCCTCAACGGTCAGCAACGGGTAAAATACCGCGTCGAGGTACACATCGATCAGGTTGTAAAAATCCTGAAGATTCTGGCTCGCCACGGGGTAACAGGTTTTGTCGGGGTAGGTGAAGGCGTTTAGAAAGGTTTGAAGAGAGCCTTTCAGCAACTCGACAAAAGGCTCCTTGGTCGGGTAGGAACGCGAGCCGCATAGCACGCAATGTTCAAGAATGTGCGCTATGCCGGTGTGATCCGGCGGCGGTGTGCGAAAGGTAATGCCGAAGACCTTGTTCTCGTCGTCGACACGCACCGACATCACTTCAGCCCCGGTACGGGTGTGCCGGTAGAGTGTCGCCTCGGCGCCATATTCCTCGATCGATTCTGATCGCAATGGCTCAAATGATCCAGAGACACTCATATTGAACTCCGTCTGATTAGCACTGGAAGATATCCAACAGGGAGCAGCTGAATCGGACTCAGGAAAAGAAGCGGTCGCTCGGACTAATCGAAGAATACAACCACATCCAACTCCGAATCGGGGGCATCCGCTACATCGAGAACTGTCAGGCGGCCGGTGATGACATCGACATCATCGCGCCAGTTCCGCGCGGTGTCCTTTTGGTCAAGCACCACACGATAAACACCCGGCCGGAGATCAAACGGCCGGTCGGAGAAACGCCCCACACGCCCGACAAACTCGCCATTCACGTAAACCCGGATTTCCCATGAAGTATTGTTCTCCACAAAAAGAGCGCCATTCCCTGGCGCCGGAATATGGTCCCGATCGTCATCAACATCACATCCGCCAAGGAGCAGGACTGCAAGGACCGCCAGCGCAAAACGCATCAAATGTATCAAAAATCTATTCATGACAGTCTTAATAAGGAAGATACGCGTCGCGCACTTCGCGTTCAACGGTTGTTTCCGATTGTCAAATTGCCGCTTCATCCCCATCTTGTACCGATTATTCAAAACTGAATCGATAGATGGCTGATCTTCGCGAATTGACCGATCGAATGGAGTTTGTCCGGCGCAAGCTGGACGAACTAAGGGGGTTTCTTTGACGTTGAAGGCCGCAAGAGAGAGTTGGAGGAACTGGAAGCGTTGTCGGCTTCACCCACCTTTTGGGACGACCCTAACAAAGCCCGCGCCTCCATCGAAAAGGCCAACCAAATCAAATCGATTCTAAACCCATTCGATCAGTTGCTTCATGAAACGGAGGAAGTAGCCGTCCTTTTGGATCTGGCGGCCGGCGAGCCGGAGGGACCTTCGCGCGACGAAACACTTCGTGAGGCTCAGGAACGGACGGATCGGCTGGAGGACGCGTACAAGCGATTTGAGCTTCAAACGCTGCTTTCCGGGCGTTTCGATGCGAATAACGCTTACCTCGACATCAACGCCGGCGCCGGTGGAACGGAGTCGTGCGACTGGGCCGCGATGCTGCTGCGCATGTACACGCGCTATTGTGAAAAACGGGGATTTCGAGTGGATTTGCTGGACATGCAGCGCGGGGATGAAGCGGGGATAAAGAGCGCATCACTTCTTGTATCAGGACCCTACGCTTACGGCTACCTCAAGGCCGAACGGGGGGTTCACCGGCTGGTGAGAATCAGCCCCTTTGACGCCAACAAACGGCGGCATACCTCCTTCGCAGCCGTGGATGTCGTAGCGGAAGTGGACGAAAACGTGGAAATCGATATCCAGGATAAGGACCTTCGGATCGATACATTTCGCTCCAGCGGAGCGGGGGGGCAACACGTGAACAAAACCGATTCGGCCGTTCGTATCGTTCATATCCCGACGGGCATCGTCGTCCAATGCCAGGCCGAACGCTCCCAGCACGCGAACCGCGACAAGGCGATGAAAATGCTGCGCGCGAAACTGTACGAGTACGAAATGGACAAAAAGCGACGCGAGATGGAAAAATTTTACGGCGAAAAGGGTGAAATCGCCTGGGGTCGCCAAATCCGCAGCTACGTGCTGCAGCCCTACACGATGGTCAAGGATCATCGCACCGATTTCGAAACCGGTCAGGCCGATCTCGTGCTAGACGGGGACCTCGACGGATTCATTGAGGCCTATTTGCGATCCGAACGCGCCAAAGCATGAATATCCTCGACCAGATTCTCGCCGATAAGCGGCGAGAAATCGATCAACGAAAACAATCGGTGCCGCTTCGCAAAATGGAACGTCGGGCGCTGGCATCCCCATCGCCACCCGATTTTCTGGCCGCACTCCGTTCAAAGCCCATCGGACTTATTGCCGAAGTCAAGCGACGCTCGCCCTCCGCCGGCTTGATCCGTACACCCTTTGATCCGGCCGAGATCGCGACAGAATACGAACGGGGAGGTGCTCAAGCTGTCTCGGTTCTGATGGACGCGCCGTATTTCGGAGGAGGCGAGGGCGATTTCGAGGCGGTCCGCAGGGTGGTGGACCTTCCCTTATTGTACAAGGAATTTGTGGTCGATCTCTGGCAGGTGTTTCATGCGCGAGCGATGGGCGCTTCCGCGGTCTTGCTGATCGTTGCTGCTTTGGAGGACGGCGACCTTAGGGAGCTTAGTCGATGCGCCGAATCGCTCGGACTAGTGCCGCTGGTTGAGGTTCACGACGCGAGCGAACTTTCGCGCGCGTCGGATCTGGGCGCCCGGTGCATCGGCATCAACAACCGAGATCTCAAAACGTTTCATACGACGTTGGAAACGACCGAAGAGCTGTCGGGCCTTGCGCCGGCGGGGTGTTGTCTGGTCAGCGAGAGTGGGATCGGGTCGGCGGAGGACGTCGAGCGCGTGCGGCGCGCCGGGGCGCATGCGGTATTGGTGGGGGAATCGCTGCTGCGCCGCCCTAGGCTGGCGGAGGCCATTCAAGATTTGATGGGTCGAGCATGGGCGTCAGGGTGAAGATTTGCGGACTGGCGCGCGCGAAGGACGTCCTTGCGGTGGCTGAATGCCATCCGGATGCCATCGGCTTTGTATTCTGGCCGGGTTCCAAGCGGGCCGTACGCGCCCGCGATGTCGCCGAATGGGTCGTCGACCTCCCAACCAATATTTTAAAGGTTGGTGTTTTCGTGGATGCCACACGCAGCGACATTGAACGCACCATGGCTGTGGCCGGACTCGACATCGCCCAACTGCATGGAAACGAATCTCCGGAGGAGTTCGTCGGATTTCGTGGGGGATTGTGGCGGAGCGTGAGGTTGTCGAGCGGGTCCCATGTCGATCCAGCGGCATGGCACGTTGACGCATATCTGATCGATACTTATAGTGAGGAAGCGCCCGGTGGCACGGGCAGGGTAGGGGACTGGGTCCGGGCGCGCGAGTTCGTCGTGGCCTGTTCGAGGCCCGTATGGCTCGCCGGCGGTCTGACGCCCAACAACGTCCGGGAAGCCATACGGAGGGTCCAGCCCTGGGGTGTGGACGTTAGTTCGGGGGTTGAAGAGGCGCCGGGACAGAAGGATTTGGAAAAGGTCAAAGCGTTTATCGAAGCATGCCGAGAGGACTGACAGAACCAGATTCCATGGGGCATTTCGGGCCCTACGGCGGGATGTATGTCCCGGAGACCTTGATGCAGCCGTTGCAGGATCTCGCCGCTGAGTACATGAAAATTCGGAGAGATCCGGCGTTTCGTCGGGAGCTTGGCGAATATTTGCGGAACTATGTCGGCCGGCCGACGCCGCTTTACTATGCCCCGCGCTTATCGGAAGAAATCGGGGCCAGGACCTATCTCAAGCGGGAAGACCTCTGCCACACGGGAGCCCATAAGATCAACAACTCGCTGGGTCAGGCGCTCCTTGCCCGGCGAATGGGCAAGCGACGCGTCATTGCCGAAACGGGCGCCGGGCAGCACGGAGTGGCCACGGCAACGGCTGCGGCGATGTTCGGGATGGAATGCGTGATCTACATGGGCGCAGTGGACATGGAACGCCAGGCGCTCAATGTCTCGCGCATGAAGCGATTGGGCGCCACGGTCGTTCCTGTCACTGCGGGCCAGCAAACCTTGAAAGAGGCCATCAACGAAGCGATGCGCGACTGGGTAACCAACGTGCGCACGACGCACTACATCCTCGGTTCGGCGCTGGGGTCTCATCCCTACCCGCTGATGGTTCGCGATTTTCAAAGCGTGATTGGCCGTGAAGCACGCGCCCAGATTCTCAAAGCTGAAGGGCGGCTGCCGACTCATGTGCTGGCTTGCGTGGGCGGGGGAAGCAATGCCATCGGAATTTTTTACCCCTTCATCCGAGACCACGAGGTGACGTTGATCGGCATTGAAGCGGGCGGCGAGGGGATCCGACCCGGCCGGCACGCGGCGAGATTCGCCGGTGGGCAGGTGGGTATTCTCCAGGGGACGCGCACGTATCTCCTCCAAGACCCCGACGGCAATATCCAGCTCACTCACTCGGTAAGCGCGGGATTGGACTACGCCGCCATCGGACCCGAACACGCCCTGCTGAGGGATTTGAAGCGCGCTGAATATCACTACATTTGTGACGAAGATGCGGTGGAGGCGCTCAACCGGCTTTGCCGACTCGAGGGAATATTGCCGGCCCTGGAGACGGCTCACGCCGTGGCTTACGCTTTGAAGGCGAAACGCCGTTTCCGGAAAGACGACCTGATTATCATCAATTTGTCGGGGCGGGGCGACAAGGATGTCCAGCAACTCGAAGCGTGGGAACACGGCCGGGCTCACTCCGGCCGAAATGGAGGAGACCGGTGAGCATCCGGAGCATGACCGGCTTCGGGCACGGCTCGGCAACGGTCGGCGGAATCCACGCTGAAGTCGAAATCAGTTCCGTCAATCGCAAGCAACTCGACGTCGTCCTCTCGTTGCCCCGCCCCTTGAGCTGCCTGGAGGCACGGCTTCACGAAGAGGTGGCCGCCGAGATGTCGCGCGGGCGCATTTCGATAAGCATCAAGGTGAAAACGACGACGGTCGACGGCAGCCATAGTGTTCGCTTGGATTACGCGCTCGCCAGAGCCTATCTGGAAGCGTTTCAAAAGGCTGGAAAGGCGTTGGGCATTCCCGCCGATGTGAACGTTCGGATGCTTGCTGAATTGCCGGGTGTCTTGGCCATCGAAACTCCGGAGGAAGATCCTGAAAAGGTCTGGCCGGCCATTCAGCGAGCTCTACGTCAAGCGCTGCAGAAATTGGACCAAATGCGCCTGCGCGAGGGGAGGGCGCTCGCGATCGATTTGTCTAAACGGATTGACCGGCTCACCCGCCTGTCTTCCAAAATTCGTCGCCGGGTGCCAGGTTCTGTCGAAGGGTACCGAAGGTCGCTTGCAAGGCGCGTTCAAGCGATCCGGCGCGATATTCCGATCGATCCGGATCGCATCGAGCGGGAGGTTGTGATGTTCGCAGACCGTGTGGACATCACGGAGGAATGCACACGGATCGAAAGCCACCTCAATCAGGCTCGGCAGTTGCTGCGGGGAAGCGAGCCGGCGGGTAGGGCGCTGGACTTTCTCGCGCAAGAATTGAACCGCGAGATCAACACAATCGCATCCAAGTCGGCAGACCGTGAGATTGCAAAAATGTCTGTCATGTTTCGCGCCGAATTGGAACGGTTTCGGGAACAGGTGCAAAATGTCCAGTGATTGATCTGCCTCCCAGATCTCTCTTGCTGGTTGTTTCCGCTCCGTCGGGCGGCGGCAAAACGACGCTTTGCGAACGCCTCCTCGCGGAGTTTGACCAGATGATCTACTCCGTTTCCTGCACAACCCGGCCGCCGCGCGAGGGCGAAGTCGATGGCGTTGACTACTACTTTATCTCTGAGGCCGAGTTCGAAAAAAGAGTTCGAGCCGGAGAGTTTCTCGAGCACGCGATTGTGCACGGACACCGATATGGAACCCTTCGGCGGTTCATTGAGCGGGGCTTCGCGACCGGGCGGGACGTTTTGATGGACATCGATGTCCAGGGAGCTGCGCAAATCCGCGCGAGTCTCGCGGCGCTGCCGCCGAACGATCCCCTGCGCCTTGGATTCGTGGATGTGTTCATCGCGCCGCCGTCCATCGAAGTTCTGAGGAAACGGCTGTATTTGCGTGGCAAGGATTCAGACGAAGTGATCGAACGACGCATCGCGCAAGCGGAGCAGGAGTTGAGCCGCTGGCGCGAGTATCAATATCTCATCATCAATGATCGGCTCGACGCCTCCTACGACGCATTACGAGCCATCGTAGTGGCCGAACACCGGCGTGTAGCGAGGAGAGCTGTGTGATTTTTTTGCAACGATGGTTGACGGCAACGACAAGTGTTCTTATTCTGTTGCAAACGTGATAGAATTTAATGAGCAGTGAATCACACTTGTTCGATGCTATCGCTGGCCATGTCGCTGGCTGATCCATTTTTCTCTCTGATCTCCGATCCGCTTCACATGCATCCGAGAGCGGCTATCAAAGGTCGCAGGTTCGAGTTCGGATTGTCTTCGAAGGCCGCCATCTTCCTGGGACGCGCTAGCGTTCCACGGCGGGGTGGCGAGCAAGCGAAGGAAACACAAGGTACGCAAAGCGGAAAGGAGGGATGAAAGCCATGGTCGCCAAGAAAGCAGCGAAGAAGGCGGCGAAGAAAGCGGCGAAGAAAAAATAAGCCGATAAAAAAGGAACCTGGCCGTTGATCGGCCAGGCCGTGAAATGACGACTCGCGATTCTCAAGGTCAAAGAGTCGTCATTTCATTTTTCAGCTAACGAATGCCACCAGATTCTGGCAAGTAGAAATCCTCAAAACTTGTTTGCTATACAGCCCCTAGTCGAATAAATTACACGAGACCGCTACAGGTTGTGGCATCGAGACGTTATGCGTTGCCCGAAATGTAACCATTTGGATGACAAAGTGATCGACAGCCGGATGGTCCGAAACGGCGATGTGATCCGGCGACGACGCGTTTGCCTGGCCTGCGGCTATCGCTTCACGACGTATGAGGAGGTCGTCAAACCCGGCTTGCGCGTCATCAAGCGTGATGGACGGCATGAAGATTTTGACCGCAAGAAACTGATCACCGGCATCGAACGCGCATGTGAAAAGCGACCCATCAGCTCTCAACAAATCGAAGCGCTTGTTGATTCGATCGTCCAGGAACTCGAAAGCGAATACGAGCGCGAGGTGCCATCCACGGTCATCGGCCAAAAGGTGATGGACAAACTCGAAGAGCTCGACGAGGTCGCCTATGTCCGGTTTGCCTCCGTTTACAGGCGCTTTCGAGATGTGAACCAGTTCCTGAGCGAGGTTGAGGGACTGATCGGTCGAGAATGATAAGGCCCACATCCGCTCCATCGTATGAGGACCCGCTCCGCCGAGTCGATTCTCTGGTCGACCTTTGTTCTGAATCCGGATTCGATAACGCCGCAATTCGAGAGATATGGAACGGGGTGAGGATGTTTCTGGATCAGACTGGCTGCCCCAGGAATTACGTGGCGGATGCAGAGGCTTTGTGTCTCGCTAAGGCCCTCGCATTGTGCGGCTTCAAGGAGGAAGCGGCACGATCGTGCGCACTAGCGCATTCCGCACGGCCTTTTGGCGGATGTCTGCCCGCCGCACAACTTTCAACCGCTGGATTGATGGCGCTGGCCCTGGGGGTGCTGAGGGGCGTCGAGAGACCCGCGCTTGTGCCGGGCTTTTGTATCGTGCTTGACGGCGAGCCGCTAAGCCGCAGTGGTTTTCTTTCGCTCGACTTCGCGTTCTGGCCGATGATCCGAACGCTGCTGCGCGATGCGCTGCAAATCCTCAATTCGGCCTGTCGACCTGGCGCCGTGATGATGAAAAACTGGTCCAAATCCGGCGCTAAGAAGCGCATCGCCGCGTGGCGCGGCGAAGTGGCCTGTCTGTTTGCCGATCTTGCTGGGATGGATACAGCTCACCGGCTTATATGGGCCTCCACATGACCTTTGGCGGGCCCGACCTTGACGTTGGCTGGGGTGTTGGCTAGCGTCGCATCTCCTTCGCACATGCCGAAACTCCAAATTCTTCCATCCTTGTTAGCCGGCGATTTTGGAGCTCTCGCAGAGTCCTGTCGCATCGCTGAGGCGGCCGGCGCGGATGGCCTGCACCTGGATGTCATGGACGGCCATTTTGTACCCAACCTGACCATGGGGCCGGACATCGTCCGGGCAGCACGCCGCGCCACACGATTGCCGTTGAGCGTTCACCTCATGTGCACACACCCGGGAACACTTTTGGAGGCATTTCTCGATGCGGGCTCCGATCTGATTCTTGTTCACGTGGAGGCGCGGGAATCGCCCGGTCCTCTTCTCAAACGGATTCGGGAGGCTAACCGTCGTGCGGGAGTTGTTCTCAATCCGGAAACACCGGCGGCCGCCGCTGAACCTTGGCTCGGGGCGTCCGACGAAATTCTTGTGATGACCGTGCACCCGGGGTTCGGCGGCCAACCGTTTTTGGAGCATGTCACTCCGAAGATTACCGAGTTGCGTCGCCTGGCGCCGAATATCGACATCTCAGTCGATGGCGGAATCCACGCGGAGACGGCCGAACGGTGCGCGCGGGCTGGGGCGAACGTGATGATCGCGGGAACATCGCTATATCGATCAGCCGACATGAAGGCGGAAATCGCTCGCATGCGCGATCGCTGCCTGCGATGCCTGGCGTGACTTGGACATGCGCGATCTCTCTCACATCCGCAACTTCTGCATCATCGCGCACATCGACCACGGGAAGTCGACGCTCGCCGATCGACTGCTGGAAATGACGGCGACGATTGAGAAGCGGCTGATGCAGGATCAGGTCCTGGACGCGATGGACCTCGAACGGGAGAGGGGCATCACGATCAAAGCCCACCCTGTAACGATGTACTACACTGCGAAAGACGGGAGGCGCTACACGTTTAACTTGATCGACACTCCCGGGCACGTGGACTTTTCCTACGAAGTCCAGCGAAGTCTCGCGGCCTGCGAGGGGGCGTTGCTGGTGGTCGACACAACCCAGGGCGTGGAAGCCCAGACGGTCGCCAACACCTACCTGGCCGTCGCGCAAGGCCTGACGATTGTGCCCGTGCTGAACAAAATCGATATGCAGAACGCCCGCATCGAGGAGGCGGAAAAGCAGTTGGAGGAAATACTCGCGATCCCCTCGCAGGACGCCTTCAAGGTCAGTGCGCGCACCGGGCTAGGGGTGGATCTTCTGCTGGAGGGCATCGTGGCCCGAATCCCGCCCCCTCGGACGACTCTCGAGCAACTTCGCGCACTGGTCTTCGATTCGACCTATGACAACTTCCGCGGAGTGGTCACTTACATTCGCGTCGTCGATGGCTCCCTGAAGCCGGGCGATCGAGTGCGCCTGCTCAGCACCGGGCGAGATTACGAGGTGAAAGAAGTCGGCATATTCACCCCAAATCCCGAGCAGGTTGCCGCACTGGGGCCCGGTGAAGTGGGTTATTTCATCGGAAACATCAAGGACCCTGCTGAAGTCCGTATTGGCGATACGGTTACGCTCGCGCAACGGCCGGCCTCCGTTCCGCTACCAGGGTTCAAAGAGATTCATCCGATGGTCTTCAGCGGCATTTATCCGATCAATACAGCAGACTTCGAAAAGTTGAAAACCAGTCTGGAAAAGTATCGCCTGAATGACAGCTCGTTCAGCTACACCCCTGAGAACTCGGTCGCCTTGGGTCTCGGATTTCGTTGCGGTTTTCTCGGCCTGCTTCATATGGAAATCGTGCAGGAACGGCTCCGCAGGGAATATGACGTCGACATTATTTCTACCTATCCGAACGTTGTGTATCGCGTGTTCACCACCGATGGGGAGATGATCGAGCTGGAAAACCCGACGAAGCTGCCGGATCCCTCAAGAATCGCCCGCATCGAAGAACCTATCATCAAGGCGTTTATCATCTGCCACAACGAGCATATTGGCGACATGTTGCAACTGATCATGGATCGCCGAGGTACCGTCGAAAAAACCGAGTCGCTGGATACACGCCGGGTAATGCTCACTTGCAAGCTACCGTTGAATGAGATCCTGATCGATTTTCAGGACAAGCTGAAGAGCATAAGCCGGGGGTACGCCTCAATGGACTATGAGCATCATGGGTACGAGCCGTCTGATCTGGTACGGCTTGATATCTTGGTCCATGGCGAGCCGGTTGAAGCGTTTTCCTGCATCATCCATCGCACGAAGGCGGAGGGGAGGGGCCGTCAACTTTGCGTCGCGCTCAAAGAGCTGATCCCGCCTGCCATGTTTCCGATCGCGATCCAGGCTGCCGTCAACCGAAAGATCATCGCCCGCGAAACGATCCGAGCCTATCGAAAGGACGTCACTGCGAAATGCTATGGTGGCGACATCACCCGGAAGAGGAAATTGCTCGAACGCCAAAAAGAGGGCAAGAAACGAATGAAACAGTTCGGAAGCGTGAGCATACCGCAGGAGGCGTTCGTAAAGGTTCTGAAAGGCGGCGTGGAATGAGAGGGTTGAGCGAATGGCTATCGCGCCGCAGGCTTCGAAAAGCGGTTCGCCATCTGCTCCACGAGGCGGCGCACCTCCGGCGGATGCGGGAGGACATCGCTTCGTCCGCCTCAATTGACGCCGTTCGCCGGGCAGAAGAGGAGCTGAGGCACGCTCGGCAATCGGGAGACCGGCAGAAAATGGAAGAGGCGGCGGAGCGCCTCGGCGCGGCCCTCGAACTGCTGGCGCCTCCGAGGGCGCACCCGCGACTCCGAGAGAATCTGGAGGTCCTTGTCGTTGCTCTTGTGGTGGCGATGGGCTTCCGGACCTACTTCATCCAGCCGTTCAAAATTCCCACGGGCTCTATGCAGCCCACTCTATACGGGATCACCGTAACGCCGCAAAAAGGAAAAAAGTGGTACGACTATTTTCCAATAAATCTCATTCCGCTGGCCCTGTTTGGTGAACGATACCAGGAGGTGCGGGCGCGTGCAGACGGCCGTTTGGAGGCGCGGTTTGATGAATCGGAAGAATCGATTCGCCTCTATGTATCAGGTGTTCCGCACGACCTGCCGCGGGGCATGGTGGTCAACGTCCAGCCGGGCTCCCAGGTGCGGCGCGGCGAAATTCTGGCCTCCGGACGCGTTCGCCTCGGGGATCACATTTTTGTCAACAAGGTCATCTACAATTTCAGCCGACCCAAGCGCGGCGATATCTTTGTGTTCAGCACGGATGGAATCGACTATCCAAGGATTCGACCTGATTCATTTTACATCAAACGAATTGCCGCATTGCCGGGCGAGCAAGTTCAACTGGACCCGCCTTATCTGGTTGTGAATGGAAGCCCCGTCATCAAACCATACCCCTTTGAAAGAATGCAGGACAAACGCAAGGGTTATCATGGGTACCAGTTGCCGATTTCAGACGGCCGAACCCGTCTGGCGCTTGGATTCCGGGGTCAGACCCTCAAGCTTTCCGAATTTCAGTATTTGCCATTGGGCGACAACACGATGTCCAGCCTCGACGGACGATATTTCGGCGGGGTCGACAGGAAAAACATCGTTGGTCCGGCCTTTATGGTTTACTGGCCGTTCGGTCGGCGATGGGGCTGGGTGCGATAAAAATTGACCCGCAAAAATTTCGATCTGTTTTCAGGGGATTCGTAACATGGTCATTCACGTCGTTGACGGCCCAAAGTTCTTGTATACCAACGTCGCATAATACATATTATGTCTAATAACCTAGGGCGGACAAAACCATATCTTGTGGTGTCGACTCGATGTAATCGTCGAAGGTCACAAGGCGTGTCAAACCTCGCAGAAAGTCGGGATTGTAAGATCGCGGTGACGCGGAACGGCAGAGCTCATTGTCCCTTCACCGTGAAGTACTCACGCGGCGGGTCAAATTCCGCTCAGTCGAAGTCAACCCCTTCCAATATCCCTAATGATTGCCTAATTCGGGGCTCCAATTCGATGGTATAAATCCAGATACTGCTTGGCTGCCTTTTCCCAGGAAAGGTCGAGCCCCATCATTCGCCGAGCGAGCTCCAACCGCTTGGTCGTTTTGTGCCACTCGAGAGCACGATCAAGCGCTCGAAGCAACGCCGTTGCTGTGTATTCGCGGAACTTAAAGCCCGTAGGCTCCGATGATTCATCCGGGTCGCGAATGGAGTCCGAGAGACCGCCAACCGAATGAACAATCGGAACAGTTCCGTAACGCTGGCTATACATCTGGGTCAAACCGCAAGGCTCGGATTTTGATGGGATGAGCATGAAATCAGAACCCGCGGTGATAAGGTGGGATAGGGGGGCGTTGTATCCGATAAGTACCCCTACCCTACCCTTGAAGGTTTCCGCCCACGATCGCGCCAGATCCTCGTATTTCTTTTCCCCGGAGCCCAGCAAAACAAATACGAGGTCGCGCTCCATCATTCCCGGCAGGGCCTCCGCGACGATATCAAGGCCTTTCATGTCGACCAGCCGGGAAACCATTCCGACGATTTTCGTCTTTTCACCCACCAGAACACCCATTTTGGCAGCAAGCGAGCGCCGGCAAGCTGCCTTGCCCTTCAAATCGGATGACGTATAGGGAGCTGGCAGGTGCGGATCCGTTGCGGGATTCCACACCTCGACGTCGATGCCGTTCAACACGCCGAAAAGGCGGTCCTTCACGCTCCGCAGCAAACCATCCAATCCAAATCCCCCCTCAGGTGTTAGAATTTCACGCGCGTAACCCGGGCTGACCGTTGTTACCGCATCCGAACCCGTAATGCCCGCCTTCATGCAGTTGATCTTTCCGTAATATTCAAAAGTGTTCACGGAGTAGGCGCTGAAGGGCAGATTGGTCAGGGCATAATCCGCATCGGGGTAAATACCTTGGTAGGCGATGTTGTGTATCGTGAACATGCATTTCTCGCGGCGACCTCGACGTTTTCCCTGAATACCGTGCTCGAGAAAATACGGGATCATCCCCGTTTGCCAGTCATTCAGATGAATGACATCGGGAGCGAGGTTCAGACGGTCAATGAGCGCAATCACGGCCTTTTGGAAAAAAACAAACCGCTCGAAGTTGTCCTCGTAATCGCGTTCGGGAAGATTGTAGAGCTGGGAACGGTCGAAAAACTCGTCCCGTCGCACGAACCAGGTGATCACCCCGCGGTCATTGACCGTCAGAAATTCAGCGGTGTACTGCTTCATGCCGACGGGCACGGTCACTCGCAAATCCTCCCGGTTGAAGCGGGACGCCTTCTCCAGCACTGTCCGATAACAGGGCATGAACCGATGAACCGTATGACCCAACTTGGCGAGCGCAACCGGCAGCGCCCCCGCAACCTCGCCCAGGCCTCCTGTCGAAGCGAATGGTGATATCTCGCTCGAAACGTATGCGATTTTCATGGAATCATCGGCTTCACGTTGGAATCCCGGCGTCTCAGTGTATAGTCCCACGAAATGGCTTCCAGAGCAAGCTTGGAAAATCGGTTGCTGCAACTAATGGCGGACCCCGCCTATCAGCCGCTAAAGCAGCATGACCTGATTCGCGAGCTGGGCGTCCAACCTCGCGATCGATCATCATTCCGCGCTCTTCTGCGCGACCTGGAAAAGGCAGGCCGCATTGTCCGGCTCCGTAAAAATCGTTGGTCGCTGCCGCAGGCGACGAGGTATGTCGAAGCGCGAATTACGTCTCTGCCCGGCGGCGATGCGATTGCGACGGCCGCCGATGACCCCGCGCGCGAATTTCACATCGACCGCACCCATCTCGCCGGCGCACTGCACGGCGACCGCGTGTTGCTCGAACTTTTTCGGCGCCGCATGCGCGACGGTGTCGAACGGCATCAGGCCCGGGTCGTGCGCGTCATTGAACGCTTTCTGCGAAAAATTCCCGGCGTCCTTATCCGCGGGCCCTATTATTGGTATGTCATTCCGGACCACCCGCGGATTCGGGACAACATCCGCGTCACCGGGGCAGCTTCAGGCATCACGCTTCGGGAGAATTTCCACGTTGTGGTTGAACTGGCGCCGTGGGAGGGACCAGGCGAGGGGCTTCTCGGCAACGTGGTTGAGATCCTGGGCAGGTCGGACGACCCGAAGCTCCCCGTCCGGATCCTTCTGCGGAACTACCAACTTGAAGAGGCGTTTGACGACGACGTCGAGCGTACCGCTCGAAGCCGAAGTGCAAAACTTACCGAGGATGACCTTGCAGGCCGCGAAGATGCGCGAGCCCTCATCGCATTCACCATTGATCCCGAAGATGCGCGTGATTTTGACGATGCCGTCTCGCTGGTCTCCATCTCGGATGGATGGGAATTGGGGGTGCATATCGCCGACGTATCCCATTTTGTGCCCCTGGGCTCGGCGGTCGACCGCGAGGCGGCCCGCCGCGGAAACAGTGTCTACCTCACGGGCGGCTTTGTGCCCATGCTGCCGCATTATTTGACGTCCGACGTCTGCAGTCTGGCGCCAAGGATCGACCGCCTTACCTATTCCGTCTGGATTCGGATTGACAACAACGGAAAGGTTCTCGGGCACCGAATTGCTCCTTCCATTATCCATTCGCGTGCGCGCCTGGACTATGATCAGGTGCAGCAACATTTCGACCGCCCCTCCTCCTCGACCATACCTTCGGAAATCCGCGAAACGTTGGAGGCCATGTGGTCGCTGGCTGCTACTCTTCGAAGGCGTCGTATGGCGCTGGGAGCTCTCGACCTTTCGATGCCGGAGATCAAATGCGAGCTTGATGAAAGCGGGCGCCCGGCGGTGATTCGCAGGCGCGGAGCACTCCAGGCGTACCATCTTATCGAGGAATTCATGTTGCTGGCAAATGTCGCTGTCGCCGAGGAATTGTCCGCCCGGCGATCGCCGGCCCTATACAGGATCCATGATGAGCCATCGGAGGAACAATGGGCGGCCATGGCCGAGAGCCTTGCGAAGCTGGGAATTCGGCACGCTCCTTCAAACAAGTCGGAAATCAATCAGATCTGCGCGGAAGTTGCCGGAACGCCGCGGGAATACATCGTGAATTTGACTATCCTTCGTCACCTCAAACGGGCGCTTTACTCCGAGAGACTTTCCGGCCATTTCGGGCTGGGATTTCCCAAATACACGCACTTCACCTCGCCCATTCGCCGTTATCCGGATTTGATTGTTCACCGTCTCCTCAAATCCCTTCAGGCAGGCCGCCGGCCTCCCTACACACGGGAAGAATTGCAGGTTCTTGCCGATCACTGTTCCACCACGGAGCGCAACGCCGATGAGGCGGAAGCAGAGAGCCTCCGCCAAGCTTGCCTGACCTACTACGAGGCCCAACTTCAAGCCGGCCGCACAGGGCCCTATGAGGCGCTGATAACCGGCGTCAATCCCCGCGGACTTCTCATCGAACTTCAGGAATCCCTACAACGAGGGATGATCCTGTTTCGTGACATGAGGGATGGCGACTTCATCGTGGACGAGGAGGCGGGCCGGGCGCGGTCACGGGATCGCCAACGCGTTTACCGCATCGGCGACACGGTGCAAGTGGATCTGCTCCGCGTGGATACCCGGCGACAAAGAATAGACTTCACTCTGGCTGATCCGGCTAGTCGCGGAGCGCCGCCCGAAGGCCGTCGCGGGCGTCATCGAATCAGGTAAATCAACTTTTCCTCACGGCCTTCGCGCTCGATGTCGAGAACCAGTGCGCTGATCCGATTCTTCAGAAATTCGGAAAGAAAATATTCCGCCCTCCGCTGGCTGACCATCCGCATCGAATTGACCCGACGGATTATATCGCCCTCCCGCAACCCGACCGCGCGAAAAAAGTCCTCCTCGCCCTCGGAATCGAGGACATAACCCGAGATCGACTCCCCATCCATCACCGGCTTGAGCGAAGCATAGACGTTCGCGATTCGTTCCGGATCTTCGAGGACCTCCGCGTAATACCTCAGCAACTCGTCCCGTCGAAACACCCATCGATTCTCCCCCACCCTCTTCCCGAAGCGAGACGTTTCAAGAGCGGGCATATCTTCCATGCTCAGTGGCTCGGACGAAGATGTGGAAACAACGTGCCGCTCGGACGAGGAGGCCGCGCGGAAACTGAGGGTGATTTCAAAAACCCGCTGGTCCTGCCGAAGGCGAACGCGATCCGCCTCGATATGCAGCACGGTGACATCCTCAACCTGATCCCCCTCCCTCACAATGAACTGCGTTTTCCGCGCGATGTCGTCGATGATGGCCAAACGACCGGACGGTTCACTCTGTCCCTCGGATTCCGCCCCATACAGGAAAAATGTGCCGGCAAGTCGAAAACGGGAATCGGGAGTCTCGGAAACGGAAGCTGCGGGGCTTCCGGCCCGGAAGACGCCCCAAGCGTCGCGCGGAGGCAAGGGTTCCTGAAGATCGGTCGTCGAAGCCGGCAACGGAGCGGGCGGCTCAACATAGCGAGGCAGGCCTCGAAGCGTGAGGTAGACGTGGACGGCTGCCATGGCCGCGAGCAGAAGGCAAAGGGCCGCTCCCGCAGCGGCCGAACTGGCGACAATACTGTTCATATAAAGAAAGGCATGGCGCGGTAAGCCGGATTCTGTCACCGCCTGAGCGGTCCGGTCATTTGTCTGATGCGATCTACCCGAGGCACTCCCCGTTCAGGGGTCCCCCGCTCGTGCGGGGAGAGGCGGGCCACCTCGTGCCTCCTACGCGATCTTGCTCCGGGCGGGGTTTGCCTTGCTCCGAACCTCTCGGTCCGGAACGGTGGTCTCTTACACCACCTTTTCACCCTTGCCGGCCGTTGAAACGGTCGGCGGTTTGTTTTCTGTGGCACTTTCCGTCAGTACGGTTTGACCGTACCCCTCCCGACCGTTTCCGGCCGGGACGCCCTGCCCTGCGGAGTCCGGACTTTCCTCCCCCCGGCGCCGAGCGGACCGGGGAGCGACCGGGCGCCATGCCTGCATCATATATACCCCTTCACCCGCGCCAATACAAGAGACGACCGCAATAGGAACAGCTCGTCATAACCGTTCCTCGCTTGGCGTCGTGCACCGATTGCGGCGGCAACTGCATGTGACAGCCGCCGCACGATCCTCTGTCCACGGGAACGACGGCAAAATCGCCAGTATGGTTGAGGACGCGTTCATAGCGGGATAGCCATGCCGGATCGACCTGTTTCGCTAGCTCCGACCGCTCTGCAGCAGCCCTCTCCAGCTCCGCGCGAAGATTCGCAAGCCGCTGATCCAGCGCTCGGGCCTCGCTCTCGAACACTGCAGCCTCCGACTTATACTTCTGCTCGATCAAAGCCAGGTTCGCGCGCAGCCCTTCGGTCTCTTCCATCAATTGAATTTCCCGATCCTCCTCGTCCCGAATGGCCTTTTCCGTCGCAGCGATCTCCCGGTCCAGAGCGCGATATTCCTCGTTCGTCCGAACAGTGTTTTGTTGGGCGCGGAGTTTACCAATCTTTTGGCGTAGGGATTCGATCTCCAAGTCGATGGCTTTGATCGCAGCAGCGTTTTTTTTCAGCGCTTCATGCGCCGCGTTCAGCGCAGCCTTGTGTTCCTGCAACGCCTTCTCGTGCAGCTTTTTCCGCGCCGGAATATCCTCAATTTCACGCTTGAGCTGTTTGATCCGCCGGTCGCGGTCCTGGAGAACAAGCAACTGTTCAATCGATGTCAACATGCTTCTCCTGAAATTCCGGCGACGATACGACCCGAGGCTGTCGAAGTCAACGGCTCCGCCATGTAAGCAGATGGTGCTCCGTGCGATATACAGGCGTGGATAGGCAAAAAGTATTCTTCTACGCTTTGTTTTGTTCGATATTCGCTGCCATGTCGTGGGCGACGGTCCGCGCCAGCCTGGACCGCAACGTCATCGACGCCACGAGGGAACTTATTCGCGATCCCTGGGTTGTGGCAGCTCTCTTCGACGCCTATTTCGGTTTTTTGACCTTCTATCTATGGGTTTATTACAAAGAGACGCGCGCGGCCGCCCGTTTGCTCTGGTTTGTCGCCATCATGCTGCTGGGCAATTTCGCGATGTCATTTTATGTCCTTCGGGAACTCATACGCCTTCCTCCCGGCCAGCCGGTTCACCTCATTCTACTCCGGAGATCGCACGGGTGACCCGCCGCCGGTTTGCTCAGACCGTTTTGGATCTCCTTCGACAAGGCGTCAGCCCGCCGAAACTCGCCGCGAGCCTTGCACTAGGCTCTCTGATCGGTGTCATTCCTGTCCTCGGGATTACCACCGTCTTGTGCATGGCCGTGGCCCTTCTATTTCGCTTGAATCTTGTTGCCATCCAACTCGCGAATTGGTTGGTGTATCCGCTTCAAATCGCCCTTCTTTATCCGTTTTATTGGGTCGGCGCTCGCCTTTTCGGCACGGGTGAATTTGAGTTGAGCGGGTCCGAAATCTTTCACCTTCTATCCACGGATTGGGTGATGGCGATTCGGGAATTCTGGGATGCCACGCTTCGTGCGGTTGCCGCGTGGTTGATTGCTTCACTGGCGTTGGGTCCACCTCTTTACGCCGCACTGGGATTTCTACTTCGTAGCGCATGGAGGAGCAACTCCAGTTCCAGGGTGCAGCCATGAATGGATGGATGTTGATGATTGAAGGCTGTGCGGCCGCCATGATCGCCATGGTTTTCTTGTGGTTGATTCAGCGGAGAATCGGCAATGCCGGAATTGTCGACGTCGCGTGGGCAGCCGGAATCGGTTCCCTGTTTGTGATCTTCGCCGCGCTCGGTGAAGGACCAACTGCCCACCGCCTTGCGATCGCGATCATGGGAGGCCTATGGGGTTTGCGACTCGCCGTTCACATTCATCGACGTGGCCACGGCAAGCCGGAAGATGGGCGGTACGCGGAATTAAGGCGGAAATGGGGTCCGGATTTCCAACCCAAGCTCCTCGCGTTTTATCAGCTTCAGGCCCTAACGATCGCTTTTTTTTCGCTGCCCGCAGCGCTCATCTCGACATCGCCCTCGGACCTCGTATGGGCCGCGTGGAACTCGGCGGGGCTGATCATCTGGGCCGTCGGCTGGATTGGGGAATGGATTGCGGACGCCCAACTAGAAGCATTCAAGCGGGATCCGATGAAAACAGAAAGCGTATGCCAAAGAGGCCTCTGGCGATATTCACGCCATCCGAATTACTTCTTTGAATGGCTTGTCTGGGTTGGAATCGCCATTTTTTGCCTGCCTGCTCCACAAGGATGGCTGGCTGCGGCCTGTCCTGCAGCCATGTTATATGTGTTGCTCAGAGTGACCGGAATCCCGGCCACGGAGGCACAGGCGCTGCGGTCAAAGGGTGAGGCATACCGACGCTACCAGCAGCAGACCAGCATGTTCGTTCCGTGGCCTCCCCGAAAGGACGTCATATGAGACCTTGGGCTTTGATCGAAAGGGGATGGATCCCCGACCCGATTTTGCGATGGGGTATTCGGCGTCTCCTTTCAAAGCGTCTGGAAATCGAGGCGGCCCGGGCCAGCGATTTGCCTCGATGGATCGAAAGCCTAAAACGCGGTCCGATTGCCATCCATTCGGATGCGGCGAATCGGCAGCACTACGAACTCCCGACCTCTTTTTTCCAGACCGTTCTGGGGCCTCGTCTGAAATATAGTTGTTGTCTGTGGTCCGAGGGCGCAGAGGATCTCGCCGCAGCAGAGGAGGCCATGCTGAGTCTCACTTGCCGGCGGGCTGAAGTTGCAGATGGCCAACGCATTCTTGAACTCGGCTGCGGGTGGGGCTCGCTTGCCCTGTACATCGCCGAACACTATCCGAATTCGAAGATTGTTGCGGTTTCGAATTCCAGGACACAGAGACTCTTCATCGAAGAAAAAATCCGCGAGCGCCGACTGAAAAATCTCGAGGTGATCACGGCAGATATGAATGACTTTCAGGCGCCCGGCACATTCGATCGCGTCATCTCTGTCGAGATGTTCGAGCATATGCGAAATTATGAGGAGCTGCTGGCTCGAATTCGTCGCTGGCTCGTGCCGAATGGCCGACTATTTGTGCACATTTTTTGCCATGACCGTTATGCCTATCCGTTCGAGGCGGAGGGGGATGACGATTGGATGGCCAAATACTTTTTCACCGGAGGCGTCATGCCGTCCTTTGATTTGTTGAGCCGATTCGACCGCGATATGCGGCTGGTCGAATCCTGGAAGGTCAACGGCCTCAATTATGCACAAACCCTTGAAGCGTGGTTGAAGCGGATGGATTCATCACGTGATGCCATTTGGCCGATTTTTGAAGGCGTTTATGGTAAAAAGGATGCCCAGCGTTGGTGGATGTATTGGCGGATCTTTTTCATGGCCTGCGCTGAACTCTTTGCCTATCGGGGCGGCGAAGAATGGTACGTGGGCCACTATCTTTTGGCTCCAAGAGATGTCGGCTAGTCCTACCGGTTAGTGAGCAAGCCGGATCTCGCTGATCTTTGCCTCCCGATTCACCGCTTGATTATCAGGAAGTTCGGAGACGCACAAACCGCTGCACGTATTTGCCGATCATATCTGTCTCCAAATTGACGGCGTCGCCAGGCCTCAACTCTGACAGCGAGGTGTTCGCCCACGTGTGAGGAATCAGGTGAACGGTGAATCCATCGTCGAATAAATCGACGAGGGTCAGGCTCACACCGCTGACTGCAATCGAGCCTTTTCCCACCATTTGCATCATCAACTCCGGATCGCAACCAATCTCAAGAATCCAGTCTCGACCAATAGGCGTCAGTTTGCGCACCCGCCCTACCCCGTCGACATGCCCGGTCACAAAATGGCCTCCGATCGGATCGCCCGCCCGAAGAGCTCGTTCCAAATTCACGCGTGAGCCGATCTTCTTTTCGCCGAGATTCGTCCGGTCAAATGTCTCCTTGAGAACGTCGAAGCTCAAAACGCCAAATCTGGCTTCCGTCACCGTGAGGCAGATTCCCTCGACCGCTACGCTTTCGCCAATGGAGATAGAGGGCTCCCATTCACCGGCGCGCACGCGAAGCCGGCCGTGTCCACCGCTGCGTTCTAGGGTTTCAATTTCACCGGTTCTCTGAACTATGCCTGTAAACATAAGCCTCCTTTCTGTGAGCCGCGCAGCGGTCGGGCAATCACGAGGATATCGGGATCCAGTTGTTCCACGCGTTCTACGCGCCACAACGGCGCCCTATGGAGTCGCCATCCACCGCCAATCGATGGCCTGCCCGAAGCGCCCAGTACTTTGGGCGCGTAGAAAAACCACGCCTCGTCGACCAATCGCTCGCGGATCAACGAGCCGGCCAGCTCTCCGCCGCCTTCGCACACGACGTGCAGAAGTCCCATGGAGCCCAACACTCCGAGGACTCGGCGCATACGAAACCGACCGTCCGGCGCGGGAAGCTCAGCAAGGTGAATGCCCCGCGTGGCGCACATTTCACGAAACTCGCGGGGGGCCTCGGGGGAAACCAGCACCAGTGTCTGCTCACGATACCGATCGCGAAACAGCCGGAGCGAAAAGGGCAATCGTCCCTTGGGATCGAGCACGATCCGCCAGGGCCGCCGTCCATCAGAGGGATTCGGCAAAAGGGTCGGATTGTCGAGCGCGGCGGTTGCGCGGCCAACCATGATTCCGTCGACACGCGCGCGAAGGCGATGCACGGCGTTTCGGGCCTGCTCGCCGCTGATCCAGCGCGAACGGCCCCGCTCGTCCGCAATTCTGCCGTCCAGCGTCATTGCGAGCTTGAGCGTGACAAAGGGCCGGCCCAGTCTCTGCAGGCAAGCAAACGGCTCAATCAGCCGCGCACATTCCTGTTCCAAGACGCCGACAGTCACGGAGATGCCGGACGCCCGAAGCAAATCGAAACCTCGCCCGCCGTGCCGTGGATTGGGATCAGCTACACCTGCAACTACACGTCGGATGCCCGACCGTAGGATGGCGTCTGTGCACGGCGGAGTTCTGCCCCACGTGCTGCAAGGTTCCAGCGTGACATATAGGTCAGCCCCCCGCGAACGTTCACCGGCCGCCTGCAGCGCGACCACTTCAGCGTGCGGACCCCCCGCCCGCTCATGGTAGCCTTCGGCCACCAGTCCGCCGTTTTTGACGATAACTGCGCCCACCGGGGGGTTGGGCCTCGTGAGCCCTTCGCCCCGCCTCGCCAGCTCGATCGCTCGGCGCATCCACTGCTCATCAACGGATGTCCGGTCGACCGGCATGATGCGGTTCCCGAATTGACGCCTCCAGGCCAAGCAGCGCATCTACAAAGGCGGAGGGGTCGAAGACAGCAAGGTCGTCGGGCCCCTCGCCCAGTCCGACATATCGAATGGGGACGCCGAGTTCTGCCGCAATTCCAAACACAAAACCGCCCTTCGCGGAGCCGTCCAGCTTGGCCAAAATCGCTCCGGTCAGCGGCACAATCTCATGGAACAACCGCGCTTGTGCCAGGGCGTTCTGACCCAACGTCGCGTCGAGCACCATCCAGATTTCATGTGGCGCTTCCGGCAGGCGTTTGGCCAGCGAACGGCGAATCTTTCCAAGCTCTTCCATCAGCGGCGCCTTCGTATGCATTCGACCTGCCGTATCGATGATCGCAACGTTGCAGCCGCGCGCTTCGGCCGCTGCCAGGGCATCAAATGCTGTGGCTGCCGCGTCGCTGCCAGTGCGGCCCACGACCACTTCGCACCCGATGCGATCTGCCCAAAGCCGAAGTTGATCTGAGCCGGCTGCTCGAAAAGTGTCCGCCGCTCCCAGCAGCGGCCGCAGCCCCTGGCGTTTCGCCATGTGTGCAAGCTTGGCGCAAGTCGTGGTTTTGCCGGAACCGTTGATGCCCACGATCATGATGCAGAGAACCGGCTCGCGGCGTGGCCAGTCGAACGGCGGACATTCACCCAGTGTAGAGATCAACAGGGACCGAAGGCGCTCTCGAGGATCCTGAGTTCCTTCCCACCCGCCTTTTTCAAGATCGGCTCTGAAACGAGCGGCCATTTTCGGGGGAACATCGGCGAGAATGAGCGACGCCTCGAGTTCTTCCAGCGTCTCCGCGTCCGGCTTGGCGCCGCGTTGAAACAGACGGCTGACCGCATCCGCGAGCTGCCGCCGCGTGCGGCTGAGGGCTTGAAACCAAGAGAACATCCTATCCTTCGCGCATCGGGGCGGGATTTTCGGATGCAGCGCCGACGGCGATCCGACCGCTTTGCAGATCGCGACGCGCCCGATCCAGGATGCCGTTGACAAACCGCCCGGATTCCTCCGAGCTCAACTCTTTTGCCAGCTCAACCGCCTCATCGATCGACACCGGATGGGGAATGTCCGGCCGATGCATCATTTCATAAAGCGCCACGCGCATCACATTCCGATCCACCGCGCCCATGCGGCGAACATCCCAGTGGTCAGCGCAGGACCCGAGAATCTGATCGATTTGCGGCTTGTTCGCCTCGACACCGCGGATGAGCGAATCGGCAAATCGCCGCACGGCGGCGCTCGCGGGTTGATCGGACCAAAACAGTTCCAGGTCCTCATCCAGGTTTCCCGCGTTGAAATCGCGTTGGAAGAGAAACTGGACCGCCAGACGGCGGGCGTCATGGCGGCTTTTCATAGCGCTTCTTCGCGCAACCGGCGAAGCACATTCGCCATTTCGATTGCGCATTCTGCAGCCGTCCAGCCTCGATTCCCGTGCTTGCCGCCGCTCCGCTCCAGCGCCTGATCCGCATTCTGCGCGCCGATGACCCCGTCGATTACGGGTACGCCCGTCTCAGCAATAATGTCAGCGATGGAGGCGGCGAGCTGCCGGTTGATGATCTCGGCGTGGTCCGTACCTCCCTGGATAACCACGCCCAGCGCGATCAGCGCATGATATTTCCCGCAGACCGCCATCGGCCGCAACACGGTGGGCAGCTCAAATGAACCGGGCACCCAGACCACCGTGATGTCTTCATCCCGAACGCCATGTCGCTGAAGAGCCTCCAGGGCGCCTTGAAGAAGATTCCTCGTGAAGTGGTCATTGAATCGGCTAACGGCGATGCCGAATCGCAGCCCCTTGGCAGATCCCTCGCCGATGATTGTCTTCATGGTCGCAACTCCTACAAGAGATGACCCAATTTTTCGCGCTTAGTTCGAAGGTATTTCTCATTGTGCGACGTGGCCGGTCGGACGAGCGGCACACGTTCCACCACGTCGATGTCATAGTCCTCGAGGCCGGAAACCTTCCGCGGATTGTTTGTCAACAGCCGGCAGGATCGAACCCCGAGGTCCCGCAAAATTTGAGCGGCAATGGCATAGTCGCGCGCATCCGCCTCGAATCCGAGTTGTTCGTTTGCTTCGACCGTGTCGAGCCCCGCCTCCTGAAGGGCGTAGGCGCGAATCTTTTGTTCAAGCCCGATGCCCCTCCCCTCCTGCCGCATGTAAAGCAACACACCATGCTGGTTTTCCGCGATGAGTCGCATCGCCGCCTGAAGTTGAGATCCGCAATCACAACGGAGCGATCCGAAGGCATCGCCCGTTAAGCACTCACTGTGCACACGAACGAGCGGCGCCGGAACGCTGGACGGATCCCCCGCGATCAGGGCCAGATGGTGCTTCTCCTCGATCGGACTGTGATACATTCGAAGTCGAAAAAGCCCGTAAATGGTGGGCAGCGAAATGTCCTCCTCCAGCTCAATCAGCCGCTCGGTCCGCCGGCGATGCTGCGCGATGGCCTGAACGGTGATAATGCGCAGGCCGTGCCGCCGCGCGAACGCGAACAGATCGGGTCGCCGCGCCATCTTCCCGTCTTCGCGCAGAATCTCGCAAATCACGCCCCCGGGCTGGAGTCCGGCCAATTTGGAGAGGTCAATTGCCGCCTCCGTGTGGCCAGGCCGTTTGAGCACACCGCCCGGCACCGCCTCTAATGGGAATACATGGCCTGGGGTGACGAGATCATCAGGCGTTGTTGCCGGATCCATAAGTACCGAAATCGTGCGCGCTCGGTCATGGGCGCTGATGCCCGTTGTGACGCCATGCCGCGCGTCCACCGATTCGACAAACGCTGTGCGATAGGGATCCGTCTCCCCGCGAGGTATCAACCGGGCGAGACCGAGTTTCAGAAGCCGTTCCTTTTCCAGGGCAACGCAAATCAACCCACGTCCGTGCCGGGCCATGAAATTAATGGCCTGCGGGGTCACCTTTTGCGCCGCCAGAATCAGGTCGCCCTCATTTTCCCGCCGCTCGTCGTCGACGACGATCACCATTTCTCCCCGAGCGATCGCGGCGACCGCATCTTCCAGGCGATCAAATTGTTCCAACTCGTTTTTTTCTTTCATCATGTCTGCCCCTAAGGGCGGCGACTTCGGGGCAGACTCCACCTCTCAGAGCGACACTTCATTTCATCCCGACTTTACGGTCGGCGACAGATGAAGCGCTATTCTGGCGCTCTGACTGTCTCGGTCTCCTTTCGGAGAGTCGCGGGCTTCACCGCCGGTGGGGACTTGCCAATCTCTGCGGACCGGCTCACCCCGCCCCGAAGTTCGCTGAGATGAACTTATTGCGACGGACCTAAAGATGCAAGCCCCTCTCTGGAGGGGTGATCCCAAAACTCCTTGCGGGCCGGCGCCGCCGCATTACTCTCCTTTGCTCCCATCCGGAGGTTCCAGCGTATGAAAAAGCGAATTTATCTCTGCGGGCCAATCATGGATGAACACGAGGGACACGCGCGCGCCTGGCGACAGAAGGCCAAGGAGCTCCTCGCACACGATTTCATTCTGCTCGATCCGATGCGGCGCAATTTCAAAGACCGCGAAGTGGACAGCGCAAACGAGATCGTCGAATTCGATCTGCAGGACATCCGAGATGCCGACATCCTCCTCGTCAATTACAACAAGCCGTCCATCGGAACCGCGATGGAGGTCTTCTACGCCTCGCACGATCTCGGAAAATTCGTCGTTGCCTTCTCTCCATTCTCCTTCAAGGACTGCAGCCCGTGGATGATCCGCTTCTGCACGAAAATTCTGCCGAACCTGGAAGCGGCCTGCGCGTACATCAAAGAGCACTTCGTCGCCCAACGCTACGCGTGACCGAGGCCCTGCGGCGATTGGTCCAACCGCCCTTCCGATCCGGCGCGCGGAATGAGATTTCCATTTCTCAAACGCTCCCGGATTGTTAGCATTGTGTTATGAACTCGCCCGATTTGTGGACGGTGCTGAAACCCAAACGACCGCCCTATCCACCTGGCTCTCGCGTGAGCGATAGAATCACACTGGCTGTGCCCGACCTCGACCCGGTTTGCCATCCTTTATCTTCATCCTACTTTCGATGGTGGTGAATTTGACTCATTCGATCGTCGGGGCTGCTAGTGTGATCGTTGGAATCGCCATGCTTGCCGTGCAGAGGGAAGAGTGCCGCGGATCACGAATTAGAATTCGGTTAGCCCGACGGCACGCCTTGACCGGACCAACCGGCTTGGCAAGGCTTACTCAAGGCTGAGATATGGGCGCTGCCGTTCGCCTCGAACAGGTAACCAAACGATTCGGCGACCTCATCGTCGTCAACCGGATCTCGCTCACCATTGAAGCGGGCGAGCTTTTCTTCCTCCTGGGGCCCAGCGGGTGTGGCAAAACAACCCTGCTCCGTTCGATTGCTGGGTTTTACTTTCCGGATAGCGGGTCCATCCACATTGGAGACCGCGACGTTACGCGCCTCCCTCCGGAAGAGCGCGATACGGGTATGGTTTTCCAAAGTTACGCGCTGTGGCCTCACATGACCGTCGCCGAAAATGTGGCATTCGGGCTCGAGCTGCGAAAACTCCCCAAAGACGAGATTGCAAGACGGGTCGCGGACGCTCTCGCTATGGTCAAGATGGCTGACCGCGCCGAATATAAACCTAACCAGCTTTCCGGCGGCCAGCAGCAGCGCGTCGCGCTCGCGCGCGCCCTTGTGATCCGTCCGAAATGCCTCCTGCTCGATGAGCCTCTGTCAAACCTCGACGCCAAACTGCGGCTCGAAATGCGGAGTGAAATCCGCCGGATTTGCAAGCAGGCCGGACTCACCGCCATCTACGTCACCCATGACCAGAAAGAGGCGCTCTCCATAGCTGACCGGATTGCCGTCTTCGACCGAGGGGTCATTCAGCAGTGCGATCGGCCCGACGTTGTATACCGCCGCCCCGCAAATCGCTTCGTCGCCAACTTCATCGGAGAAACGAATTTCATCGAAGGCGTGATCGAAGAATCCCAACCCGGGCGCGCCGTGGTTCGAACCGAGATCGGTCGAATCGTTTCCACATCCTTGCCCTCATCCGGTGTGTCCCGCGGCCAATCGGTCACCCTCTCCATTCGTCCGGAGACGCTGCACGCGGGGACCACGCCCGAGGATCCGACCAATGTGTTCCATGGCGAATTGCACGATACCGTCTACCTCGGAGAAATGGCCCAGCACGCCTTTCAAATTCGATCTCCCGAGAGGAATGGAGATATCTCTGTCAACGTATTTGAGCTGAACCCCAAAATCATCGCACACGACAATGAGCGGCGCGCCACCCATGTTTGGGTCCGGCCGGAAAACGTGATTGTCCTGACTGAATGAACGAGGGGGACCGCGTCGATGCGGAAAGAATCAACCTTCGGACGTCATGCGGCCATCCTGTTAGCGGCCGCCGCAACGGTCGCGCTCCCCTTTCTGGCCCGCCGGCCGGCAGCAGAAACGGAGGAGTGGAAACCGGGCGATCCCGAACTTGTCATCATCTCGCCGCATAATGAGGCGATTCGATACGAATTCGGCGAAGGATTCTCCCGCTGGCACCAGGCACGCTACGGAAGGCCCGTCAAAGTCGATTGGCGCGTGATTGGAGGAACTTCGGAAATTAGCCGCTATCTGACATCCTCTTTCATCGCTGCTGCGCGCGCTTGGTGGACCTCTCAGGGTCGATCGTGGCTCCCCGGGGCAGGTGAATCTCTGATTGACCGACGTTTTCCCGTAGATGCCCCGCCCGAAATTTCCCGGCGGGCGGATGAATCGGAAGAATCCTGGCGTCGTCGCACGGAGGCCGAACTCGCCCGCTGGAGGGAATTGCGCGAACTTTATACCCGCTTCCGATCGACGGACGACCCGTCCCAAATTTCTGCGAAGATCGATTTGTTTTTCGGCGGCGGAGATTATGACCACCTGAAGGCCCACGGCGAGGGCTTGACCGTTGCCCCGTGGCCGCCCGAAAGCCCCCCGCCGGATCTCTTCACCGATTCGCGCGGGCGCGAAATCATTCCCGCTCGAATCGCCGGTGAGACGTGGCGCACCCCCACCATGTTTGGCAACGCTGTGGCCACTTTCGGGATTTGTTACAACCTTGATCGGCTCCGGGACTTGGGGATCGAACGCCCCCCGACGAATTGGTCGGATCTGACTGATCCAAGGTACTTCCGCCAGATCGGCGTTGCCGACCCGACAAAAAGCGGGAGCATCGCCAAGGCATTTGAACTCATCATTCACCAACAATGTCACGAAGCCGTACGCGCGGCGGGCTTTTCGGAAGAGGACATCGACCGATTTGAACGGGAGATTGCGGCCGCCCGGCTTCCGCCTGGCGAACTACCTCCTGGAGTGCCCGCGGATTATCAACGCGCCATCGAACGCGGCTGGGAGAACGGTATCCGGCTCATCCAGAAGATCGGCGCGAATGCCCGATATTTCACGGATTCGGCGGGGAAGGTTCCAATCGACGTCAGCATGGGCGCGGCGGCCGCCGGCATCGCGATCGATTTCTACGGGCGCTTCCAGGCCCAGACCACTCGGTCGCCCGATGGCCGAGAGCGGATGGGTTTCGTCGCGCCCGCCGGTGGAACGGGCGTCAGTTCCGACCCCATCAGTCTCCTCCGCGGCGCGCCCAACCGGCAGATTGCGATTCGATTCATCGAGTTTGTCCTGAGCGAGGACGGCCAGAAATTGTGGACCTATCGCCCAGGGACCCCTGGAGGCCCGATCAAATACGCGCTCCGCCGAATCCCCGTCCGCCGTACTTTCTTCCCGTCGGAAGATCCCGAAATCCAAGCCGCCCATAAGCAGCATATGCAATATGCGGCTGACAACCTCGCGGACCCCCAAATCAATCCGTACGCGTTGGCGGAGCAGTTTACGTACCGACCGCGTTGGACGGCCTCCCATTTTGGCGTCCACCGCGACCTAGTTCGCGCGATGTGCCTAAATGCCTCCGAGGAGCTGCAGCGCGCCTGGAAAGCCGTCATTTCACACGGGGAGCCCGTCCGCCAGGCGGCCGCGCTCTCCATGATCGCCCGCCTGCCGGACCGACCTGAACCGCTCACCTGGCGCTCGGCTCCACGGCTGGTTCGAGAGTATTCCCGCCTCGACTATATGCGCGAATGGACCGTTTTCTACCGCGCTAGCTATCGGGCCGCCGTGCGCGCCGTGCTCGAACAGGAGGCCACCCGCTGACGTCCATGAACCGCACGATCTCACGCATCATTTTCGTCGCGGCTTCCGCAATCTTTGCGGTCCTCTTTTTGGTCCCCCTGGGAACGGTCATTCAGGGCGGATTCTGGGTCCATGGGCGTCTGACCTTCGAATATCTCGCAGGCGTGTTTCTGAATCCCATTTATTCGGAAGGGCTTCTCAACAGCTTCCTGATCGCCTCGGGCACCACCGCGCTGGCCACGCTGATCGCGCTACCGCTCGCCTGGCTGACGGCCAAATTTGATTTTATCGGGAAAAATTGGCTCACCGGCATGATCCTCATTCCGATGATCCTGCCGCCCTTTGTCGGCGCCATCGGCTTCCAGCAGATTCTGGGTCCCTACGGTGGCCTGAACAGCCTCCTCGGCCTCGGGCCCGTGGATTGGCTCGGTCGCATGCAATACTGGGGCGTCGTCATTCTGCAGGCGCTATCGCTCTACCCCATCATGTACCTCAACACCACCGCCGCGCTCGCGAACATCGACCCGGCGATGGAGGAAGCCGCGGAAAATCTCGGCTGTCGTGGTTTCACCAAATTTCGGCGCATCACCCTGCCGTTGATGATGCCCGGCCTTTTCGCCGGCGGAACCATCGTGTTCATCTGGAGCTTTACCGAACTCGGCACGCCGTTGATTCTGAACTACACCAAGTGTGCATCCGTCCAGGTCTTTGACGCGCTCAAGGAAATCGGCGCCAACCCGTTTCCGTATGCCCTGGTCTTTGTCATGCTTGTGGCCAGCGTGCTACTCTACGCCGCTGGAAAGATGCTCTTTGGCGGGCAGGCCTATGCCATGCAGAGCAAAGCCGCCATCCACGCCGCCACACGACGACTCACCGGCATGCGTGCCGCCCTCGCAATCCTGCCCTTCGCGCTCGTGATCCTCGTCGCGATGACGCCGCACCTCGGCGTGATCGCCACAAGTTTCGCGCGCCCTGGCAGTTGGTATCAATCCGTCTTGCCGACCGACTGGACGCTGGCCAACTATGTAGAAGCCCTCGGCCACGATATGACGGTCAGCAGCATCCGCAACAGCCTCGTCTACGCTTCCCTTGCGGTCGCATTCAATACCATCCTGGGGGTCGCCATCGCCTACGTCGTCGTGCGCTCCGACATCCGCGGGCGCGGATGGCTCGACGCCCTCGCCATGCTGCCCCTCGCGGTGCCGGGCCTGGTGATGGCGTTTGGCTACCTGGCCGTCAGCGCTCACCTCAGCAACCAGGAATGGGTCAAACAGAATTCGTTCTGGCAAAACCTGCTGGACGTCCGCGAGAATCCCACCTTCTTCCTCGTCATGGCCTACAGCGTGCGACGGCTCCCGTACATGGTCCGCTCCGCCGTCGCTGGTTTGCAGCAGACGTCGATTGCGCTCGAAGAGGCGGCCGCCAACCTCGGCGCGCGATTCTTCACGGTGCTCCGCCGCATCACCGTGCCGCTCATTCTGGCGAATCTCATCGCCGGCGCGCTCCTCGCCTTTGCTTTCAGCATGCTGGAGGTCTCAGACAGCCTGATGCTCGCTCAGCGGGCGGATTATTATCCCATTACGAAAACCATTTACGAGCTCTACCAGTTGATCGGCATCGGCCAATATATCGCATCTGCCCTCGGCGTCTGGGCGATGATCTTCCTCGCCGTGACGATCCTCGGCGCATCGGCGATCCTCGGCAGAAAGCTCGGCGCTCTCTTCCGCGCGTGACGCGCGCCACGGGCCCTCAGCGGATCTCCGGATCTCCGACACGACTGCGGCGCAAAGCGCAATTTCACTTTAATTCGATGTCCAGCCGCGGAATATTGAGGCGTCGGCGCCGGGTTTCGCCGGGCAGCAAATTGGTTTTGCGCATCGGCTCGACGGCCCGCGGGCTTGGCGGCGCGCGAGACAGGAACAGCGACGAGCCAAGCGACAGCTTGTGCTTGCCATACCACGCGTTGACCGCATCGATCACCCGCGCGGCCCGCTGCATCCGCTCCGCCCGCACAGCATCCTCGAACAGCTCGTACTGCACATACCAATCCGTCTCGATCTCGCCCAATACCACCATCGTCGTGCGGTATTCCGCGCCAGGCTCGTACAGCCGCTCGAACATCTCGCGGACGATGGGCAACATCTCCTGCGGCGCCGACGTCGCTCGGGTCAGGCGAGCCTCCATCGCTGATTCGCTGAAGTCGCGGCGCCGCAGCGCCACGCACACCGCGCGTGCGCGCAATCGGTGGCGGCGCAGTTTGATGCAGGCCGATTCGACATTCCGGACCAGCTTGGCGTAGACGTATTCGCGGTCCCCGCTCGGCGCGGCAAAGGTTTTGCACTTGCTGATCGTCAAATACTCGCTCTTTTCTTCGGGATTCACGGGATAGATCGATTCACCGCGCAGCTCGTGCCAAATCTCGCGGCCGATCTTGCCGAGCAGCTTGTCTGCCCACCCCTCCGGCTTCATCGCGAAATCGTAAGCCGTCTTCAGGCCGTGTTTCTGCAGCAGGTTCACCGTGTTCGGCCCGAACCCCCACACCTCCTCCAGCGGCGTTTGCTGCAACAGCAGATGCACGCGATATCCGGGCACGGCCGTGAATCCGTCCGGCTTCCGGAACTTCGAACAAAGCTTCGCCAGCCCCTTCGTCAGGCTCAGCCCTACCGAAACCGTCAGATCCAGTGAGCGCTGAATCTCCTCCTTGATGCGGCGCGCAATTTCCTCGTACGACGTGCGGTGCACGCGGCGCAGGCCGGTGAGGTCCGCGAACCCCTCGTCGATTGAGCTTTCCTCCACAATCGGCGTGTAGCGCCGGATGATGTCGAACATCCGCTTCGAATAAATGCTGTAGGTCTCGTAATCGCTCGGCACGACGATCAACTCCGGGCACATTTTCCGCGCCTCGTGCAGCGGGACCCCCCGCTTGATGCCCAATGCCTTCGCCTCATAGCTGGCGCAGGCGATGATGCCGCGCTCCTGGCCGGTCACCATCGGCCGGCCCTTCCACTCGGGGTGAATCGACTGCTCGACGGACGTAAAAAAGGCGTCGCCATCGACATGCAGGATGGCCCGCGGATACGAGCGCAGGGAAAGGGGCTGGGAATCTGAACGCATGTTCAGTTATACTCATACCCTCGCCGCAAGCCCGTTGCAAGACCCCCGATGTTCGCGCCCGGCCCGTTTCCGGTCGCGCCCAGTTTCCGGCAGCGCTATCCTTCTGCGCATGACGCGCACGGAAGCCCGGCAACGAATTGAAACGCTGCGCCGCGAAATCGAGCGGCACAACCGCCTCTACTACGTGGAGGCCGCCCCCGAAATCTCGGATGCCGAATTCGACCGCCTGATGGACGAGCTGCGGCGGCTCGAGGCGGAATTTCCGGAATTCATCACGCCAGACTCGCCCACGCAGCGGGTTGGCGGCCAGCCGCTCGAGGGGTTTACCCGCGTCCGGCACCGCGCCCCCATGCTTTCGCTCGAGAAAAAGGAAAACCTCCACGAACTGACGCTCTTTGAGCGCGAAATTCTGAAGAAACTGCCCGATTTTGTGCCGGACTACGTCGTCGAACCCAAAATCGACGGCGTGTCCATTTCGCTCCATTACGTAAACGGTGTGCTTCAGCTCGGCGTGACCCGCGGCGACGGCGAAACCGGCGACGATATCACAGCAAATTTGCGCACCGTGCGGGACATCCCGCTCCGACTGAACACCTCATCGCCCCCCGCCTACCTCGAAGTGCGCGGCGAGGCCTACATGCGCGAGGCGGACCGCATCGCCCTCAACGAATCCCTGCGCGCCCGCGGTGAAAAGACCTTTGCGAACACCCGAAACGCCACCGCGGGGTCGCTCAAGCAATTGGACCCGCGCATCGTCGCGCAGCGCCCGATCCGGGCCGTGTTCTATGCCCTCGGCCATGTCGAGGGCACCGAATTCGCCTCTCACTCGGAGGAGCTCGAAACCCTCCGTCGGTTCGGCCTGCCGATCCCGCTGATCTGGCGCCGGGTGTCCAGTATTCGGGAGGCGGAGGCCGCGGCCCGCGAAATCAAGGAGCGCGAGGACGAACTGCCCTATGAAATCGATGGCGCGGTCATCAAGGTCAACGACAACGCCGCCTGCCGCGCGCTCGGGCTCAAGACCAATGTGCCCGCATACGCTGTCGCCTACAAGCGCCCCGAGTGGTTCCACGAGGCGCAAACGAAACTGGAACGAATTGTCGTCCAGGTCGGCCGCACCGGCGTGCTAACCCCGGTCGCGGAAGTTGCGCCCGTTTTTCTCGACGGCACCACCATCTCGAGGATCACCCTCCACAACGCAGAGGAGATCAAGCGCAAGGACATCCGCATCGGCGACACTGTGGTGATCAAGCGGGCGGGCCGCGTGATCCCCGCGATTGTCCGCGTCGTCGACGACGCGCGGACGGGCGACGAAAAGCCGTTCCAGATGCCGGACCGCTGCCCCGCCTGCGGCTCGCCGGTCGTCCGGCGCAGGTTGGCCAGCGGAACAGGGACCGAAGTTGCCGTCCGCTGTGAAAACCCGCGATGCCCCGCCCAGGCCGCGCGTCGAATCGAATATTTCTCAAGCCGCAACGCGATGAACATCGAGGGGCTCGGCGAGACGGTCGCAGACAAACTTGTCGAACAAGGCGTGGCGCGATCGGTCTGGGATCTCTTTCGCCTCGATGTTGACCGGCTTGCGCGGCTGAATCTCGGTTCCCCGGAAGAACCGCGGGTCCTGGGCGAGAAAGTAGCCCGCCGCATCATGGAGGGCATCGAAGCCGCCCGCCGAGCGCCGCTCGCGAAATGGATCCATGCCCTCGGCCTGCCCGGCGTCGGCGAAACCATTGCCGGCAAACTCGCGGAAACCCATCGCACGTTCGAGGAGTTGGTCGCCTCGCCCAAGCTGCGGCGGATCGCAGAACTTGCTGAACTCGAGGAACAACTTGCGTCCGGTTCCCGGGCATTGCGGGGCCGGCGCGGGTTCATTGGTCGGGATTCCGATATGACCTACGCGGAACTGGTCAAAAGGCGCGACCGCCTGAAAGCCGAGGTGGACGCCCATCCGATCGAGGGCGTGGGACCGGCGTTAGCTCGGGAGCTGGTGGCTTTTTTCGATTCCGACGCCGCCCGCGAGATTCTGGCGGAAATGAAGGCCTTGGGCATCAACCCTGAAGGCGCTCCGCCGCCGGCCCCAACAGCATCGGGTCCGTTCGCCGGCAAGGTGGTCGTTGTGACCGGCACATTGCAGCGTTTCACGCGGGCCGAAGCGCACGAAGCCCTTCGCAAGGCCGGCGCCCGCGTGGCCGACAGCGTCACCGGCAAGACCGATTATCTGATTGTGGGCGCCGATGCGGGCTCCAAACTCGACAAAGCCCGCAAACTCGGCATTCCGACGCTGGACGAATCGGAATTCATCAAAATGCTCGGCGAATAGTCGGATCTGTTCAGGGCGGAGGCCGTTCGCCTGCACAGCCGGCACCAGATTCCAGAGCCGAATTTTTTCAGCGATGTCACTCGAAAATTCCATGGCATGGAAATTTCCATGCGATGGAAACGTGTTGCGGCAAATTTTCCATGCCATGGAAAAATGTTGCCGCAGATTTTCCATGCCATGGAAAAAAGTTGCTGCAGATTTTCCATGCGATGGAAAATCATCGCTGCAAGTTTTCCATTTCATGGAAATCCATGCGTGATCGGGGACGGAACGCAGCGGCCATCGCGATAGATGCGGCGCGGCGCTGATTCGCGCTTGCCCAACGCGAGCGATGTTTTGTTTAGTCGCCGCGTGTATTTCCGCAAATTTCCGCATTTTCTGAATTTCGAATTCATTCGCCGGGTAGATCGGCGCGGTTCGGCCCGGGCCGGCCGCTCCGGCTTGCACATCGAATTTCGCCAGTTTGGCAATGGAATCTGTCGACTGCGGCTCAGAGGGCCGTGGCAGTCCGTTCCGCTTCTCAGCGGACTGGATCCGCGCAGGCCGAAACGCGGCAGCGCGCCGGTTTATGAGGCCTCGATGGACGCCACTGGCGCGGTCGCTGTACGCGCGCCGGACGGCGCCGAGGTGTTCTCGGCTCCCGCCGGCTCCGCGATCGGCGTCAGCGGATCGGCGACGGTGTTCCTGTTTGAAAGACGCGATGACGATCGGTTCTATGGTATGGGTGAAAAGCTCTTGGGGCTCGAGCTTTCGGGGCGGCAGTCTAAATTTTGGAATACCGACGCCTTCGCCGACTTTCACTGGAAAGAAGTCTTCGAGGACCGACCGGATCCGTATTATGCCTCCATCCCCTACCTGATTGTGCATCGGGGGCGCCACTGGATCGGCCTGCTCCTCGACAATCCTCAAGCGACGTTCATTCACACGGGGGCATCGTTCCCTGACGGCAGCGGCAGCGCGGCGCCGCGAATCGCGCTGGGCGCCGAGAGCGGGGCCTCGGACCTTTACGTGATCGCAGCCGAGAGCCTTCCCGAATTGACGCGGCTTTACCAAACCCTCGTGGGTCGTACGCCGCTGCCCCCCGTGTGGGCGCTGGGCTACCATCAGTGCCGTTGGGGCTATCAATCCGAATCGGACCTCCTCGAGCTGGACGGGAAATTCCGCGAGCATGGAATCCCCTGCGACGGCTTGTGGATCGACATCGACTACATGCAGTCGTTCAAGGTGTTTACGGTCGATCCGAAACATTTCCCCGATTTTGGGGCCGCCGTCAAAAGACTTGAGGAAAACGGCAGAAAGGTCATCCCGATTCTCGACCCGGGCGTAAAACGCGAGCCGGGCTACTCGATTTACGACGACGGGCAAAAGCACGACATCTTTTGCCGGAATCCTCAAGGCGGCGAGTTTGTGGGCCAGGTGTGGCCAGGCGACACGGTCTTCCCCGACTTCTCGCTGCCCGAGGGGCGCAAATGGTGGGCGGAAAACGTGCGGAAATTTGCCGCTGCGGGCATTCGCGGCGCGTGGATCGACATGAATGATCCGTCGACCGGCTTCGTGCAGAACGATGCGATGCGGTTTCAGAAAGGGCGCCTGCCCCACGACGCGTTTCACAATCAATATGCCCTGGGTATGGCGATCGCGACGCGTGAGGGTTTCGCCGCGGCGCACCCTGGCAGGCGGCCCTTCGTGATCAGCCGTTCCGGCTACGTGGGCATCGGCAAATATGCCGCGATTTGGACCGGCGACAATTGCTCCAACTACCACTATCTGAAGCTCGCGATCCCGTGCACGTTGAACCTCGCTCTTTCTGGAGTTCCGTTCAATGGCCCGGATATTGGCGGATTTGCCGGCGACACATCACCGCAACTCCTGCGCGACTGGCAAAAGGCGTGTTTTCTGTTTCCCTTTTGTCGAAACCACAGCGCGAAGGGCACTCGCCGGCAGGAGCCCTGGGCGTTCGATCGGCTCACGCTTCGCGTCGTGCGGCATTACATCCGGCTCCGCTACAAGCTCCGACCCTATCTCTACAACCTGTTCATCCGGCACGAAGAGGACGGCGACGCGATTATACGGCCGCTGTTCTACGACTTTGACTCAACGACTGATTTCCCGCTGGACCGCATCGAGGATGAATTCATGATTGGTCCGGCGATCCTGCAGGCACCGATTCTCGATGGCGAACGGCGGACGCGGGACGTGATCCTGCCCGGACCTGCAGCGTGGTGGTCGGCGATCGATTCGCGTTGGATTGAAGCTCCCTGCCGCCTGACGGTTTCACCGACTGAGGAACAAACACCGCTCTATGTCCGGGAAGGAAGCATCCTTCCGATGAGTGTCGGCGAGCCGGTCGACAACCGATGGAATCCGTTGGAGATCGAGGCCCATATCTTCCTTCGAAACAGGGACGGGGCTCAGGCGTCGGCCACCTACACCTGCGACGATGGAGATACCGATGGCTATCGGTCCGGGCAGCGGAGTTCCGTGGTGATTCGGGCTGAAGTGCATGGGCGCGACCTCGTCGTCCAGACGGAAACGATCGAGGATGGGTTCGGCATCGGATCAATCGCGCTCGTTCTATATGACCGCTTCTCGCGGGTATTTTTCGATGGGGCGCCCGTTCGGCTCGTTTCCAAATCGTGGCGGTTTTGCGGAACGTTGCAGCGCGTTCGGGCATCGGCGGCGCCGTTGGGAAGGGGCTGACGCCGCCTCAGCCGCTGCGCGAACGATCCGTTGCTAGAAGGAACCGTCTGCGAACGCCATTGACGATCGGCGGATCAGAACCCGCCCTGAAATTAGGCGAATTTTCCGCGCAAATACCGCGACGTTCCTGCGCGGTGAGGTCTTCTCAACGCGAAATCGCGTTGAAATCGATGACAGACGGTTTCGGCGGAAGGGACAGACCTCGAGCCATGGCGTCTTGAAGGTCGGCGGCGGCATCCGGGTCATACCACCACAGACTGGCGGCTGCGCTTTCATCTCCGTATTTGCCCAGGACAGTCGGTGGGGTCCCGAATTTGTTCCAATAGAGCAGCCGGGTGTAGTTCAGGTTCCACAGGAGGATGTAGGGAACCTCTGCCGTGAGGATCGAATCGATCTCGCGAAGGATCGCATTCCGTTTTTCGAGGTCGAATTCGGTCCGTTGCCTGGCGATCAGTTCGTCCACGCGCTCGTTCTTGAAGCCGGTAATGTTTTGGCCGCCCGGCCGGTCCGCCTCGCGAGAGGACCATTGGTGTTCAGGATCGCGCCAGATGCCTCCCGCCCAGGCTGCCCAGGTCATGTCGTAATTGAATTCGTCCATGTCCTTCATCCACGCGGACCAATCTTTTTGGACGATGTTCATTTCGATTCCGACATCCTTCAGGTCTTCCTTGTAAATCACCAAGAAGCGGTCCACGGCCGCGTCTCGCGTCAGGAAGGTGAAGCGAAACGGTTTTCCATCTTTGTGCAGGATGCCGGTTTGCGGATCCGCCACCCACCCTGCTTCGGCCAGGAGGCTTCGCGCGCCGGCCTTGTCGAAGGGAATCAGCGGATTCGTGCAGGGATGTTCCGGCGTGTACAGGTCCTCATAGTAGGACCGATGCAGAAAATACTGATTGTGCATCAACACTTCATTCATGTGCTGCCGGTTGAGCAGCATGGCGAGGGCGCGCCGGACCCGCACGTCGTCGAATGGGAATCGACGCATGTTCATGGCGAAGCCCTGAAAACCCACCGGTTGGTGGTTATGGATGCGCTGCTTAACGATCCAGTTGCGCTCAAATCGCTCGCCCGATGTCTGATTCACCCAGACGTGCGCCGTGTAGACGGGGAACACGTCGATTGTCCCTTTCAGAAACGCGTCGAATGCGTTCTCTCTTTCCTGGAAATACATGTACCGCAAGGTCTGAAAATTCCCGACATGTTGGTTCCGGAGCCGATGACGCTGCCACCAGTCCTCTCTCCGTTCGAAGCGGGAGAAAAAGCCTTCGCGCAGCTCGGCGAGTCGATAAGGACCGGAGACCACGGGAAACTCAAAGTTCAATTTATTGAAATCACTCGTCGAAAAGGCGTGTTTGGGTAAGGGATTGAATCCCGCAATGACCAGGAGGTTTTTCCAATGCGGTTCACGGGCCACCAAACGCACTGTCCGCTCATCGAGAACTTCGGGTTCCTGAAAGCGCTCGAGGTCGACCTTGTGGGGACCTGTGAGATGCCGTGGGTCAAGGATGGCCTTCCACGTCCACACGATGTCCTCGGCCGTAATGGGACGGCCGTCGCTCCAAACTGCCTCGGGATCCAGGTGGATCGTGAAGGTCATTTTGTCGTCGCCGACGACAACGCGTTGCGCGATCCCCGGCTCGAATTCAAGGGACGCAGGATTCATCGTCAACAGGCTGTCGTACAGCAGGTTGAGGATTTCTGCGGAATGTGAGGACGAGTCGAGGTAGTAGTTGAGGCTGCGAGGGTACGGACCTGCATACATGGACATTTCGCCGCCCGGCTCCGCGTCAGCCGATGCGTAGGGGTGAGTCGATTCCTGCCAACCCTCGGACGGGATGACGGTTTCGCTTCGGCCTGCCGCCGCTATCATCAGGACAAGGCCTAAGCTCCAAATCGAAAACCGCTGGGTCGACTTCATTAGAAACTCCCTTTTCCCGAACTATTTCTCCCTGTGTCGCCGTCTGCAAGCTGATCCTCACCATGAGATCTGGTTCAGGGACAGCACTGGCAACAGAATGCCCACGGCGACCACAAGAACCATCGCCCCGACAAGCAGGATGAGAAGCGGCTCGATGAGGCGGAGCATCCGCTGCACTAGATTTTCCCAGCGCGCGTAGTACTGGTTCGCCGCCTGTTCAAGCAGCGTCGCCGGATCGCCGGACGCTTCACCGGCGCAGTACCATGAAACAAGGAGGTCTCCGACTATCGGGCATCTGCCTAGTGCGTCGGCAGGGGCTTTGCCCTGGCGGATCTCTTCGGCGCAGACGATGGATGCTTCTTCCACCGAACGCATACCGGAGGCTCGGCCCGCCAGCGGGAAGGCGTCCGGAATTTGCACCCCGCCCCGAATGCAGAGGGCCAGAGTTCTGCCAAAACGAGCGGCAGCCGACAGGCGGAGCAGGCTGCCGAACAACGGGATTCGCACAGCGCGAAGTTCAAGGGATTTTCGAGCCGCCGGCCGCGAGATCGCGCGAGCCCCGAACATGACTCCTGCAGCCGCTGCCAGCACAGAAGCGAGCAAGGCGTTTCGGCCGTCGCGCCCCATCCAGATCAAGGCCCTTGTCAAACTCGGCAGGTCGGCGCCCGTCTCCTCGAACAACGAGGCTAAACGCGGAAACAGGACAAGAATGACTACAACCCCGATCAGCAGCCCAAGCAGGAGCACGAGAAACGGATAGATCAACGCCGATTTGATCCCTTCGCGAAGCCGCTCCTCGTTCTCCAGATAGCCGGCGAGCTGCTCCATCGACTCGCCTAGCCGCCCGCTGCGGCGGCCGGCCTGCAAGAGAGCGGCCTCGAATGGCGTCATGCCCGTCAGGGATGCAGCGAGCGCGTCATCCGGAGCGACGCCTTCGCGGATTCGATCGCGCGCCGATGCGAGCCCATGCGACTCGGCGCCTGTGGCATACGTGTTCCCCAGCAGGGATAGAGCGTTTTCCAGAGGTACCCCGGCTCGAATGAGCGACCCCAACTCGCGGTAGAGAGCCGCCCGTTTTGAAGCCGGAATGCGGCTTCGACCAGCCGCCCCAGCAGCCGGTTCGATCCGCTCCGGCAGGATTTCCCGCGCAATGAGTTTTTCCCGGGCTTCCTTCGGACCGATTGCCTCGACTATGCCCCGAACGCGTGTCCCGCCGCGAGTATATCCGCGGTATGCGAACGTCTTCATGCGAGGTCGGGCGTGTGTGAACCGCCGAGCGCACGGAAGAATTCGTCGAGTGATGTGATCCCCGAGAGGACTTTCTCCATACCATCATCGGCCAACGAGGGAATTCCGCGACTTCGCGCCTGTCGGCGGAGGGACTCGACATTGTGCCCCATTCGGATTGCTGATTCCCAGTCCTGCCCGAACGCAACCCATTCGTAAATGCCGATCCGATCCAAATATCCGCCCATGCACGATGAACAACTCCCCGGTCGCCAAATGGGCCGATCCGCGACTTCAGCGGCGCGACGGCCCAACAACTGAAGCTCTTCCGGCGTAGCGCGAGATTCTCGGCGGCAATTCGGACAGAGGCGTCGAACCAGCCGTTGGGCCATGCACCCGCGGAGCGCGGTGGCCAGAAGATATGTGGGGACCCCCATGTCCGCGAGGCGCGCTACGGCGGAAACGGCGTCGTTCGTATGCAGCGTGCTGAATACGAGGTGGCCAGTCAGCGCGGCGCGGACAGCAATCTCCGCGGTTTCGGCGTCGCGGATTTCGCCGACGAGGATGACGTCCGGATCCTGTCGGAGAATGTGGCGAAGACCTTGGGCAAACGTCAGGCCGATTTTTGGGCGAACCTGCATCTGGCTGACGTTTGGGATCTGATATTCGATCGGATCCTCGATGGTCAGGACGTTGAGCCGCGCGGTGTCGATTGCTTGCAGGGCTGCATACAAGGTCGTCGTTTTGCCGCTGCCGGTCGGACCAGTGACCAGAATGACACCATGAGGTTCCCTTAGGGCGCGGCGGAAATCCTCTTCAATCCGTTTGGGCATACCGAGTTGTTCGAGCGGCCGGAGGAGGCTTTCCGGATTCAAAAGGCGCAAGACCACACGCTCGCCTTCCGCGACCGGGATGGTGGAGACCCGTACGTCGAACTCGCGCTCTCCAATCCGAACGCGCGCCATGCCATCCTGGGGGAGCCTTCGCTCCGCAACATCGAGCCGGGCCATCACTTTGATTCTCGAAACCAGAGCATCCTCGATCGTTCTCGGGGGCTGCGGTTGAGCGTACAGAAAGCCATCGATTCGAAAACGAATCTGCAGATGGGATTCGAACGGTTCCAAATGAATATCGGATGCGCGCCGCCTCAGCGCGTCGAGAAGCAGAGCGCTGACATACTGGGCGACTGGCGCATCTTCCCCGACCCGCAACAGGTCTTCCGCCTTCGACTCGATCTGGCGGACCCCGCTGATGGGCTCCGCGTTGATGGCGGGCGCCTCTCGCATGGAGTAGCATAGGTCGATCGCGCGCCGGACCTGTTCCGGCGTGCTCAGAAGAGGAAACAGATCTCGTCCAAGGAGCAAAGAAAGCTCATGGGCCCTCGCTGCGGCTGAAGGACCCGCTGCCAGCGCGTAGAGGACACCGTCTTTCTCCACGGGAAGAACCTGATGAGTCCGGGCCCAGTCGACTGGCAATTTTTCCACCCACTGCGGCCTCAACCATGAAGGGTCCACGAGCTCGACAAAGGGCAGGCCACCCGGTTCGACGGCTGGACGGTCTGCGCACACGCCTACCTCCGCGTTTCGTTCTCGTGGCCCTGCAGTGATTCTGAAGTTAGCGCTGTTTGTTTCTGGAGACGTTCCTTCATCTCCTTCGCCACGCGGATGTCTGTCACAATATGCGGAGTTACAAAAATCAGAAGGTTCGTGCGCTCCATCCGCTCCCCCTTTTTGCGGAAAAAGAAACCGATCAGCGGGATATCTCCCAGAATCGGCACCTTATACACATCCTGAACGCGATCCTCGCGGATCAGGCCGCTAATCACCACCGTCGCGCCATTGGGAACGGTCACTGTTGTTGAAACCTCCCGCTTGGCAATGGTCGGCGCAAAGCTGGTGCCGGGAGGTCCTTGGTCCACGATGGCCTCGATGCTGGGATTAAGTTTGAGCGTGATCTCGCCGTCAGGATTAACGTGGGGAGTTACCTTTAGTTTGATACCGACATCAATCCGATCGATGTTTTGGATAATGTCCCGTGCCGTCCCTGATCCGCCCTCGATGGTGGATCGAAGAATCGGGATGTTGTCGACAACGCTGACGGTAGCCTCACTGTTGTTCTGCGCCCAGAGGGGAACATTTGATAGGATTTTTACGTCACGGCTCCGGGCGAGCGCCTCGATGAGCAGCGGCATGTTCGGGACTGGATCACCGGTGCGAGGATTGATGAGGACGCCCCGTGCGACGCCGATGGCCAATCCCTGCGGAAAAACGCCTTTTTCGATGAATTCTGCGAGCGAATCGGTCTCCCCCAGCCTGCTGGTTCCTAATGCAGTTGTCGCGCCGTCCTTGGGCTGTTCCACTGTGGCAAGCCGCACGCCGATATCGAGGTTGCGGCCGACCGCCACTTCCGCCAGCAGCACTTCGACGAGAACTTGCTGCGGGACCTGATCCAGTTTCTCGACGAGCGCGCGAATGAACTCGTAATCCTGTGGCGACGCGTCCACGATTAACGCGTTGTTGGCGGGATTAGGCTCGATCGCGATCGGTGAACGTTGTTCCTTGTCGGCCTTTTGGAGGAGCGCATTGAGGCTCTTCGCCGCATCCTCGGCGGAGAGATAACGAAGAAAAATCGCATGGAGCCGGCCGTATCCGGATCGGGCCGGCACGTCGAGCCGAGCGATGATGTCGCGCAACTCCTTGAGCTGGACCGGCGTGCCCACAATCAACAGGCTGTTTGCGCGCGGCGACGGTACGACAACTACATCGGCCGGCAGGGCCGCCATGCCTTCCGTGACCTGTTGCAAGTGGCGTTGCACTCTTTCCCCGGCTGTCTCGCCGGCCCGCATCGCGGCGACAATCTGGCGAGCCAGATCATCCGGTGCGGCATGTTTCAATTCAATGACCTCAACGACTCGGGCGGCTCCGGGTTTGTCGAGCTCAGTCACAATTTTTTCAATCAAACGAACGTTTTCGGCCGTGTCCGTGATGATCAGGTGATTGGTCGGCGGGAAGGCCGCCAGCGCACCTGCCTTGCCGCCGCGCACGAGCGGCTCGAGCAATCGCCTCAACTCCACGACGCCGACGTGTTGCACGCGAATGATACGGGTTACGAGTCCCTCCGCGGACTCCATGGTCTGCGATTCCCCCACCACGGAGGCCGGGGCAACCACGCGCTCCGGTAGGGAGACGACGTGGAATACGCCCCCGCGTTCAACCACCGACAGCCCACGGGATTCAAGGATGGAAAGCAATAGCGGATAGGCGTCGCGTGCCGGAATGCGCTGCGGCGTGACGACCGTCACCCGCCCCGAAATGTCCTCCCCAACCACGAAACGGCGCCCCGTGATTTCGCCGACCAGTTTAATCAAAACAGGGATGTCGACCTGGTCGAAATTGAAGTTGACATAACCGTCGGCCGGAAGCTGTCCTCGCGCAGTGGCTATCAAGGAAAGGCTTAGCCAGAGCGCCAGCGCTCGTTGTCCCCTTCGCTTCACTTGATAATCCCGCGCTCGGATGCCCGAATAAATGCGATGAGGTGCTCGATTTCCGGCAGGCGCGGCAATTCCTGCTCCATCCGCGCGAGGGCGGCGCTTGTATTCAGGCCGCTGCGATAAAGAAGCCGATGCGCCTGTTTGAGAGCATGCTGCGCCTCCTCTGATAGACCGGCGCGCTTTAGCCCCAACGCATTGATGCCGGGGACCCTCGGCGGATTGCCGTCGGCCATCATGAATGGAGGCACGTCCTGTGTGATTTTTGTGCACCCACCCACGATGCAATTTCGTCCGAGGCGAACGAACTGGTGGATGCCGCTCAGCCCCCCGATGAGGACCCTGTCTTCAACGATTACATGCCCCGCCAGCGTGCCAACATTGGCAATAATCACATGGTCTCCGACGACGCAATCGTGCGCGATGTGGGCATAAGCCATGATATGACAATGGGACCCCACCCGCGTCAGATCCCCATCTTTTGTCGCGGCGTTTATGGTAACGTACTCTCGAATCGTGGTGCGGTCACCGATGACCGTTCCGGGACGACCGCCGCGATATTTCAGATCCTGCGTCTGCAGCCCGATGCTCGCAAATGGGAAGATCGTGCAATCGCTGCCGATCCGGGTGAATCCGTCGACGACGACGTGAGAGATGAGGCGCGTGCGGTCTCCGATCTCCACATCCGGGCCAACGGTGCAATATGGTCCGATGTAGACATCCTCCCCCAACCGGGCGTTCGGCGAAACGATGGCGGAGGGGTGAACTGTGGCCATGCTTCAGGCATCCCCGTAGCCGAACATGATGTCGGCCTCGCAGGCGAGTTCACCGTCCACGGTAATCGTTCCATGCAACCGCATCATGCCGAGGCGCGCGCGCTGAAAAACCACTTCAATTCGCATGGTGTCGCCGGGGCGGATCACGCGGCGGAAGCGAGCTTTGTCCACGGCCAGAAAATAGGCGATTCGCCCGGGCTCTCCATACGACTGATTCATCAGCACGCCGCCCGCCTGCGCCATGGCTTCAAGCTGGAGAACGCCGGGAAAAATCGGGCGCCCGGGGAAATGGCCGGAAAAGCAGGGCTCATTGGCCGTCACATTTTTGATCGCAACTACCCGGTCCCCTTCGCATTCGACCACCCGATCGATGAGAAGCATCGGGTACCGGTGCGGCAGAATCCGCATAATATCTTCAATCAGAATGTCAGGCATCTGGGCTAGCCTCCGCCAGTTGCTGTAAATGTGAACCAAAGATGCGGACGCGGAAAGCGGAAAAAAGCGACTCTGAACAGGTTACGAGGTCGAGATCAGAAGGCCCTGCATGGTGAATCGAAGGTTTTCATTGCGGTCATAAATTTCAACGCCAAGCTCAACCTGGGCCAGAAAGGCAAGCCGTTGGGCCACCTTGAAGACGGAATAACTGTCGTCGCGGGCGATCAAAACGATGCGCCGATTCTCTTTCGGAAAATTCTTAAGGAGATTCACCATAAAATTGTCTGTGGCGAAGGTCGACCGCTCCTCAAGTTCATAGCCGTCTCTCGCAGGATCGGGCCGCGGCTTGATAACAAGCTGCCCGACCAGATAATAGGACATGTCAACCTCATAGAAATCGTCCGTGACCCGCAAGCCGCCGAGAAGCTGCATTTTGCGGATGGGATCCCCAGCGGCCTCCTGATTGATGCGTTGCACCTCGGCTCGTGCTTTTCGCGCCAGCTCAAAACTATCGAGCGGATAGATTTTGTTGCCCCGACATTCAAGATAAACAGGCGTTCGCGCGCTGACGCGCTCCATAGGGGTCGGGATCAGAACTTTTGTCTGGGCCGCGTCGATCCCGGTGGCGATGATCACCAGCATAAGGATTCCCTGCAAACAGGTGAGAATGTCGAGGAAGGAGTCCAGGTTGACAGCTCCCTCCGTTTGATGTTTGCGGGGCATGCTTTGATTCCTATCCCTAAATGACTCCGGTAACGCTCATTGTCTGGTTTGTATCGACATTTCTCAGCCGAATCGGGTCGGTGCCGTATAACAGATCCATTCCGATGTCGATTTTGCGGTCGCGGATTACATATTTCAATTTACGAGCCACGGATCCCGCATTTTGCCGCACCAGGAGAACGATGTACTGCCGATTTTTCCGCTCCTCCACGAATTTGAGGAATCGCTCAAACTTGTTGTCCTTCGACTCGAGCTCGCGGATGAGAATTTCTTCTCCGCCGGGATGAATAATAAGCCGGTCGCGCCAGACCTCGAGATACCATGGCGCTTTCACGACATTGCCGAAAGGGTCAATAATCTCTTTATCCGACTCGTCGTCCCCCGCACCAACGCCAGTCGGAATAATCGAGGTAATCTGAACGTTTTCAGGATTGGCTGAAATAACGACCACATTGCTGATCATGATTGTGACAAGACATCCCGTGAGCATCAGGATGACACACATGAAGGACGAAAAGTCTGTCTTGGTCTCCTTTTCAGCCATGTCCCCTCACTCCCTGATGCCCATCTTAAAACTTCCGGTTTATTCTTCGCGCAGCGTAATGATGCGAGGCCGGCTCAACCGGTTGCACAATTCGGTTGTCGCCTGGAGCTGTTTCCTCAAATCTTCGAGAGTCGCCTTGAATGCCTCGGACGCGGACAAGGTCGCCAGAGTCTGATCAATCGATTGGCTGACTTTCAGAAGCCCATCGATATTCGCCGCAAGGCGGCTTACTTCCGTCATTTTTTCCGCAAGATCGCGGGAAGCGGTCGCCATCTGTTCAGACACTGCGCGGGCGCTGGATTGCAGCGACTCGGCGCCCTCGCGATAGCTGCGCGCAATACGCTCGGCGGTCGCGTTGATGTCGGCGGCAACCTCCCTGAATCGCGTGGCCTCCTGCTCGCCGAGCAAGCGGCGAGCCTCCAGCGTCCGATCATCTTGCTTCCGGATTTCGTCGGCCAACCCACGAAGGCTCTGCTCCACCGCGGTGCCGGCACCACTGAGCTGATCTGCCAGCCGTTGCCCCATGTCGCGGAGCGCTGTTTCATACTTTGCCGAAAGACCCGCAAAGCGCTCTTCCACCGCCGCCGCGGCCCGATCAATCGAGCGGGTAAACACTTCATCGTAACGGTCCGGGTCGGGTATGTAGCGGCGGAATGCGGCCTCAATGGAGTCCTCCAGATTCTCAATCACGATCGGTTTTTGTTCCGGAGACGGAAGACGCGCCAGCAGGACGTCTTCCAAATAATTATCGATTTCGCCGAAGAGGTTTTCTTCCCGACGCTGAAACGCCGTCAATGGGAACATCAGCAGCGTTGTGAGAATCAGAGCCAACAGGGTCGTGTCGAAGGCAACGCCGAGACCCAGGGTGACCTTCCCAATGGCCTCCTTGATGGCGCCGACGTCAGCCGCGCCGCCCAAAACGCCGAATCCGGCGACAGCCTGCCCGAGCCCGTTGACCGTTCCAATAAAGCCCAGAATCGGAATCGCCCACATCAACGCCCGCGCCAGCGAATAGGAAGAGTCTGACGCGGCTTGATCACGGGCCGACTCCGATTGCAGATAGGTGGCCAGCCGGGAAACGTCCTTGCTGCCCAGCCAGAGGGCGAGGGCGCGATCGAGTCGGTTCAGCAGAATGCTCCACTCAAATTCAGGCCGTTGGGGCAAAGAATCTCGAAATGCCTGCAGAGCGGCGTCATCGTTCAAATCCAGCTCCGGCGGCAGCGGATTTGACGCCACCACTCGAAGATTGCGATTCACAATTCGGCTCTTGAGCGCGATCAGCGAACCCACCATGAAAGACATCAGCAGTTCCAAATACTGAACAGGTCCGCGATCGTTGATGATGCCGTAGAGGTAGTCCGCTTTGGTCCCCTTCAGGGGAATAACGGCGAGCGCCACCAGAACGGTGCCCAGTATGCCGACGGTGATCTGTATAAATACGTTGGCGTCGGTCCCCGGCCTCGCGCCCCGTAGTGACTGAAATTCTTCGGGTTGGGCTTCCAGCGGGACTTCGGACTGTTGTTCGGTCTGATCCATATCGCCCCCGTAGTTATTTATTTGCTTTTGTGGGCTGCTGATGCTCCGCGCGAGCTTGACCGATTGAATACGCGAAAAATTGATGCCAAGTCAAGGCAATGCTGGCGCAAAATCAAACGATTTGGTTCCGGGCTTGCCAGGGAGCGCTTAAACAGATAGTGTGCCAATGCTGTGCTCAACCACAACGGAGAGGTGGCTGAGTGGTCGATAGCGGCGGCTTGCTAAGCCGTTATACGGGTAACACCGTATCGAGGGTTCGAATCCCTCCCTCTCCGCCATATTCTTGATTGGGCAACGTCGGCCTATCACGACGAAAGAAAACAGTCACCTTACTGGATTTTGAACGGAAAGTTTCAAGTGTGTCTCTTGGGTTTCTGTTGGGACCCTTTCTTTCGGGCGCAGAATTTCAGGGGATAGAATAGCTTCGTTGGGACGATCGTGGATCCGAGACATCTCTCCCCTCTCCTCCCTGATACCCACGCTCTTCAGCGAAGCCCCGATGCTCCACCGGAAGAATCCAGACGGCCAGCACCAACAGCAGACCCGCTAACAAGCCCACCAGAACCGGCCATTTCAGACCGGGCCAAGCCGTGTACCAGAGCCACTTCCAATGAAGGGCGAGATGGAGCAAGACCAGCGCAATCGCCACATATGCCAGCCACGCGTGCAGGTCGCCCCATTCATGCCGGCTCAAGCCCCATATTTCGAGCCCGCGACCTCCGCGGCTTCCGGGCGGCAATCGATACCGGAGGATGAATCCGGTGGCCGCCATCAGGCTAATGGACAGCCAGAGCAGAAAATCGACGATCCGATTCCACGTCAGTTTGTTTGCAAGCTTCATGGGGAAATCCATATCCAGGAAACGGTCCTCTGGAACTATTAACGAGGCGACTAGCTCAAATATTGTTCGATCGTTGCGACAAAATTACGAATCTGATCCCGGACTCTTCGATAATGACCCAACGCCTCTTCCTCGCTGCTGGCCATTTTCGCCAGCCTGGGAGGGTCGTCGAATCCCACGTGAATTACGCGCGACGCCCCGCGCAACCAGGCGGGGCAGGTTTCATCCGCATGCCCGCAAACCGTAACCACGACATCGAACGCCTCCCCGCGGAGTTCTTCGACCGTCTTGGACCGCTGCGCCGAAATGTCCACTCCTGCCTCGGCCATGACGCGGACCGCATTGGGATTGAGTCCGTGCGCTTCAAGTCCGGCTGAAAAGGGTTCAATCGAATCCCCCTTGAGAGCCCGCGCCCAGCCCTCCGCCATCTGGCTGCGGCAGGAATTCCCGGTGCACAGAAAAAGAATCTTCAACTTGCGCGCTCGGTTCATGAGGCTACTCCCTTGGTCGGCTCCTCACTAGCAAGGACCCCGCAAAAAAAAGGACGCTGCAACAGGCAAAAGCCGCTTCCCGGCCGAAATGCATCCATAGAAATCCGACGGCTGCGCTGCTCAAAAAATCGCCTATTCCATTGACCGTTGCCAGGGTGCCAAACCCCATGCCGTGGTGTTCGCGATCCACGAGCTCCGCGGCAAGGGCATCTTCCAGCGACTCCTCGATTGCCATGTAGATTCCACCCAGCGCAAAGATGACGCAGAATACCGGAAGGCGGAGCGGGGCGAGGGCAAGGAGAAGGCCCATCACGCCAGCCAATGCGTAGCCGGCCGACAAAATCCGACGCTTGTCAAACCGGTCGGCCAGCCAGCCGGCGATGTAAGCGAATGCCGCATTCAACACGTTCCGAAACAGGTAAAGCGCTGTTGCGGCGAGCGAGGCACGTTCCGCCCCCATCGAGGGGGTGAGCGACTCCACTGCTAGCAGGATCAGTAGCGTGTGCGAAAAATCGCCGATCCCGAAAACGCCCACGCCCAGTAGAAATCGGCGGAACCCGAGAGGCAGGGCGGCAAGTCGAGCCGCGAATGAAACGTGGGCAACAGGGGTCCTAGCCCGCTCGCGAACGAGGAGGGCAATGGCGGCAGCCGCTGCTAGGCCGGGAATCAGAGTTATCGCCAAAACGGCATCCGCCCGATGGCCCGTCCACTGCAGAAGCACAAGGGCGGTGGCCGGGCCGACAATCGCGCCCAGGGTGTCCATCATGCGTTCAAACCCAAAAGCGCGCCCATAAGCGGGCGCCTCCACCGATGCCGCAAGGAGCGCCTTGCGGACCGGCGTTCGAATCCCGCGCCCAAACCAAGCCGCAGTACGGGCCAACAGCACGTGCCACGCCTGAGACGCCAGACCGATGGCCGCCGTCCCGAAAGCCGTGATGATATACCCCACTACGGCGATGGGTTTTCGTCGTTGAAATTGGTCGGTGTAATAGCCGGAGCCCATTTTGGCGAACGAGGACACTGCGTCCGCCGTTCCCTCAATCAAACCCAGCCACGCCGCCGAAACACCGAGCCCCGCAAGGTAAACCGGCAGAACCGCAGTGGCTATCTCATGAGACCAGTCGCTCAGCAGACTGGCCAGCCCGATGCCAACTACGCATCGGTTCAGCCATTTCACGCGGGATCCCGATCGTTTACCTATCAAACTGGGGCAGCCTCCATTGCCGGACTCCACCCCCGAGCCCGGGCATGCCCCGGCGCGCTGCTGTTCGCTCGGGATCACTGGCGCGAAACCATGGGTTCAGGGTCCCGAGGTCAATTTGAGGCCAACTATTCCGCCGATGATGGCCAACAAACTCACCAACCTCAGGGCATCCCGGCTTTCCCCGAGAAACAGAATTCCAACAAGGGCTGTTCCCGCCGCGCCGATACCGACCCATACGGCATAAGCCGTGCCGATCGGAATCTCGCGCGCGGCGACAGAGAGCCCGTACATGCTGGCAGCCACAAAGAGGAGAGCCAATAGCGACGGCACCGGACGCGTAAAGGCGCGGGTGTGCGGCATGAGCACTGCATAGACGATCTCGCAGAGCCCTGCGACGATCAACCACGTCCACGGTGAACCTGTTCGCATACGTCAAACTCCTAGCCGGGGAACGATCCAACCTTCGCATGTCGGTACGTGGACGGTCAAACGGCTCCCGCGCCCAACCGGAGAAGTCCCGACCGTGTGACCATTCCCAGGAACCGACCGGCTGAATCCACAACCGGAATCTGCTTAATCCCTTTCTCGGCCATTAGGCAGACCGCCTCCTCGACCGGCGTTTCGGCCCGCAAGGTCGCCTCCGGAGCTTTCATTATATCAGCCGCTGTGCGACTGCGCAGGTTTTTGAACAGGTCATCTCGGCGCCTGCCGACTTCTCGAAACGGCCATTTATCGAGCAGATATTCCCAAAGCCCCGTTTTGTGCTCGGCAAACGCTTCCAGCAGGTGCTTGTCCGTAATCAGCCCGCAAAGAATTCCCCGTTCGTTCACCACCGCCGCGCACTGCACGTCGGTGGTGTCAACCAGCCGGATCACTTCCTCGAGCGGCGTATCGGGTCGAACGGATGGGACGCTGGCCTCGATGAGGTCTCCCGCGGTTCGAATGGTTTGGACGTCCACCTTTTGCGACTGTAGCGACGCGGTCGTCGGAGCCGCCCTTTGAATTGCGCGGAAAACATCCAGCCGCGAAAAAATTCCCACCAGGCGCCCCTCGGAGTCCACCACCGGCAACCGTTTGATCTTATGCTTGATCATCAAGTCCACGGCGACGCGAACCGTCTCATGCTCCCTCACCGTGACGACGGGCTGACTCATGACGTCAGCCGCCTTCATCGACCCTAGGCTTTGCAAAAGGCTGTTCACATGGTCGGGGCCAAAGGCCTCGAGCAGGCCTCTCCGGATCGGCATGCCCGCGCGCCGAATCAGGTCGCCCTGGGTCACAATGCCAACGGGCCGTAGATTCGTGTCCACCACGGGTACGCCGCCAAACCGCTCGCGCATCATGGCGGACAGGATTTCGCTGAGCGGCGTATCCGGCCGGGCGCGGTACGGATCGGGGGTCATCGCATCTCGCACCCGCAGATGCCGGGGCAGAAGGCAAGCCCTGACTCGATGAAGTCGGACATGAGTGTCTCTCACAGCAACAATCCCATCCGACACCAGCTTCTCGATCTCGGGCAGGATGCGCTCTACCTCCGCCGCAGGCAGGATCACCTCGATTTTTAGCGGCATGTTGAAGGAGAGCACCTCGATGCCATGGGCGGCCATTTCTCCGTTTTCGTAACACCCTGCGATGCCCCGCAGGACGATGCACCGCGCTGCCAGCTTCTGGTCCCGAACGAATTCCATAATCCGCTGAGCAACCGGAGCGCCTTGCACTCGCGCCTCCTCGCTGGTGAAGATTTCAATTACGGAGTACGGAATGCTCATGGGGCCCTGTTCACCGCACCCATTTGGCGGCCAGGATCCCGGCGGCCGCCAACGCCAAGCCCCCTACATTATTGATCAGTACATTCAAAAGCAGCGCGCCGGCGCCGCTTTGCCGGCCTGCGGCAACGCTTTCCACAGCAAACGCCGAGAAGGTCGTCAGGCCGCCCAGAAAGCCCGTCATGACGAACAGGCGGGCTCCGGGGCCAATCCATGAGGTCCTTTCCGCAATCCCGTAAACGAGTCCTATGAGAAAGCATCCGGCCAAATTCACAATCGCTGTACCCCATGGAAATGAGGTGCCGAACCATCGCGCCGAGAGCACAGCCGTTCCGAAACGTGCGAGCGACCCCAGTCCACCGCCGATAAAAACCAGCAACACTTTATCCATCTCGCTCTGTCCGGCCGAGGTGGGAGGCCCACCCGCCGTCTAGGAATCTAGCTTTGGCACGGAACGCCGAGCAAGCCACAATCCGGCGGGTTCACCAAACCCATCCCGCATCTTGCCCCAGCTCAGCTCCAAAGTCGGTGCCAGAACCACCATTTTCGCAAACAGCGAAATTTCCATGCGATGGAAAACGAGCACGATGGTTTTTCCATGCCATGGAAAATTTGACGTGCGGTTTTCCATTCCATGGAAATTTGTACAAACGTTTTTCCATTCCATGGAAAAAGCGAGGGGCGGCTGGCGAAGGCTGTCCGCATGCGCATCGGAAAATGCCGCGCGGTGCCGAGACATCGACTTTTCATTCGGTTTGCGGGTTGGAGCGGCGCAATCGCGGCGGTATAAGGAACCCCGCTGAAGGATGACAACGACGTATAGAAAGCGTCAGCGCATTGAGGTGGTCCTGTCCGACATGGGGGATGGAGATCGCTGTTTCGGCCGCCTGGCCGACGGTATGGCGATGTTCGTGAGTGGACCGGCGGCCGTTGGCGACCGGGTGGCTGCCGAAGTGACGAAAATCAAGCCGAATTATCTCGAGGCAAGGCTCGTTGAGGTGCTGGACCCCTCGCCCAGCCGAATCACGCCGCCTTGCGTCCATTTTGGCGTGTGCGGCGGCTGCAAGTGGCAGCATGTCGATTATGCCGAGCAACTGCGGATCAAACGAAAATTTGTTGAGGACGCGCTGGCACATATCGGCGGGATCTCCGGACACGTGGTTTTGGATCCCCTCCCCTCGCCGCTCCCCTACGCCTACCGGAACAAAATTGAATTTTCCTTTGGAAATCGCCGCTTCATCCCGCCCTCCGAGCTGGGGCGGGAATCGTCAGCCGCCCGGCATGATTACGCACTTGGATTTCACGCCCCCGGACGTTTCGACAAGGTAATCGACATCGGCACATGCCTACTGGCGACCCCATTCATGAACCGCGTGTTGGACCTGACTCGCGAGTTCGGCCTTGAGCGAAATCTGAGCGCTTATGACACGCGGCGGCATGTGGGGTTTTTACGAAATCTCGTGATTCGCCATGCTGTCGGCACGGACGAGACGATGGTTTACCTCATCACGTCGGAGCACGATCCCCGCCTCATGGCTGATTTTGACGCATTTCTGGAAGCAAAACTGGGCGGGGCGCTGACCACACTGGTCAACGGAATTACCACACGGCGCAACACCGTGGCCCGCGGTGACCGTGATATCGTGGTCCGCGGGCGCGGGGTGATTCGCGAGCGGCTGGGGAACCTGTACTTTGAAATATCACCGACTTCTTTCTTTCAAACGAACACCGTCCAGGCGGAACGGTTGTATGGCGAGGTGCTGAAATCAGCGGGGCTGACGGGCCATGAGGTCGTTTTCGATCTTTATTGTGGAACGGGAACCATTGGCCTGTGGCTGGCGCCACATTGCCGCCGCGTTCTTGGATTTGAGGTTGAAGCGGCTTCCATTCGCGACGCGGAAGCGAATGCCAGGTTGAACGGGATCGGGAATGCCGAATTTCTCGCAGTGGATTTGAAGGATTTTACCGCGGCGATACGCGCGCTTCCGGACGTTCCATTTCCCGATGTCGTGGTTGTCGACCCGCCCCGCGCAGGACTTCATCCCCGAGTTGTAGCCGGGCTGAGGGCCTTGAAGCCCCATCGAATTGTGTATGTGAGCTGCAATCCGGCAACTCTAGCGAGGGATGTCCGTGAATTGTGCGCCGATGGACTCTATCGACTTGGATCAGTTCAGCCGGTCGATTTATTTCCCCAGACGGGCCACATCGAATGCGTGGCTCCGCTTAATCTGGCGGGATAGAGAGAATCGCAAACGTCAGTCGATGAGGTAGCTACGCCAGTGATCCACGAGCCGCGCGGCCGCCGGGTGGTCCGGATTGAGACGTTCCGGATGCCATTGGACGGCAGAAATCCGCAAGTTTGGATCCACCGATTCGACGGCTTCTATAATTCCGGCGCCACTGACTGCGGCAACCACGAGCCCGCTGCCCAGCCGATCGGGATCGATAGCCTGGTGATGGGCGCTATTGGTTTCCACGACGTCCGCAAAGGCGGCGCCCAAACGGGTGGATGGGTCGGCTTTCAACGCGTGAACCTCGTCGTAGCTTTCGACCTTCTCGTGCCGTTCGACGTCGGTGGGCACGACGTCTGGGACATGTTGAATGAGACCGCCGCCAAAGAACACGTTCAGGATTTGGATTCCGCGACAGATGCCGAAAATCGGCCGTCCCATGTCGAGGAATTCGCGAATGAGTCGGATTTCAAGCTCATCGCGCGGCGGGTGGACCCCGTACACCGTCGGATGCCTCCAAGAATCCCCGTAGCGAGAAGGTTCAACGTCGCCTCCACCGGGTAACAGGAGGGCCGCGAACTCGTCCAGGGATCCGGGGTGTTTATAATTCGAATCGATCATATGCGGTTCAGCGCCGCACGCTTCGACAAATGCCTTGTAGCGGGCCACCGAGGGCCCATCTTCGGGGTATGTCAGCAGCCACTTCATCGCTCGGCCGAAAATTGTGCATTAAAGAAGCATTCCCGATGAATCTGTGTCAATGGCACGCCGCGTTCCTGCAAAAAACGGCCGACCTCGTCAATCATCGCATCTAGTCCGCATAGATAGTAATCGAGATTGCCAACCGGCAATTCCTCCATGCATTCCGTTATCCGGCCTCGGCGACAGCCGTTAATGTCCTCGCGCGAGACGAAGCATTCCGCTCCCCATGTGTCCCGCAACCAATCTGCATCGACGAGGTCCACTCCGAGTCGGCAACCGTATCGAAATGCGGCAGGCCGCCGAGCTCCCGGCGAGCGCAAATAGGCGAGGAAGGGGGCGATCCCTGTCCCTGTCGCCATAAAAACGAACGGCCGTATGGCGGCATGGGCTCCGGGTCGGAACCAGCCGAACGGAGCGCTCGCGCGGACGACGTCGCCCGGCTGACGGGCGCACAAAAATGGACTCACATCGCCGCCCGGCATTCGCCGAATAATGAACCTTAGGACCGGTTCCTGCGTCCCCGACGCGATGCTGTACGGCCTCGATACGCGGCCATCACCGGCGTAGAGGGCCATGCAGTCGCCGGGGGTGAATTCCAGGCCGCGGCGTTCCAGTTCGATCACGAATATATCCGGCCCAATATTTCGGACAGAAACCACGGATCGAATTTCGTCGCGAGGATCCATCGCTAGGTCGGCCTGCAAATCCTGTCCGATCCCTTAGTTGGGCCGGTTTTCCCCCCAGTCGCCGAGAAGACGGACCTCCCGCTGAAGTTCGATGCCGAACCGTTCCTTCACAAGCGCAGCCATTTGGCGCGACAGCTCGAGAACGTCCGCCGCCGTGCATCCGCGCTCGGCGATGATGATGTTCGCGTGTTTCTCATAGGTGCGGGCGCCGCCCACGCGCAGTGATTTGGCGCCCGCCTGTTCCAGATACCAGCCCGCGGCCTGCCTCCGGCCAGCTTTCGACGTCGGTTCAATATTTTTGAAAAAACTGCCGGCTGTCGGAATGCGGGTCCAATCGGGATGCTTGGCGGCTCGGATCGCCAGAATCTCCTGGCGCTGGATTCGCAGTCGTTCGCGGTCGCCTGGCCGCAGGCGAAGCCGGGCCGATACCACAATCACGTCGGAATCAGCCAGCGCCGAGCGGCGGTATCCGAAGCCCAATTCATCAGCCTTCAACTCTCTTTCCTCGCCATCCCGGTCCATGACCGTGACGGAGAGAATCCGGTCGCCAATTTGCTCGCCGAATGCGCCGGCATTTCCCACAATCGCGCCGCCAACGGTGCCGGGAATTCCCGAGCAATACACCAATCCGTCCAGACCATTGAAGACTGTGAATGACACGAGGTCGTCCAGCTTCGTGGACGCCTGAACTGTGAGTTCATTGCCCTGGCGCGCGATGACCGGTTTTTCGCTGTAAAAACGGATCACATGGGTATCCATGCCTCGGTCGCTGACCAGTAAGTTGGAGCCTCCCCCGATCAGAACAAACGGCTCCCCCTTCTCGCCGAGCTGGTTGACCGCCCTCAAAAGCTCGGTGCGAGTCGCACAGTTGAACAGGCCGCGGCAGGGCCCGCCCAACCGGAACGTCGTGTAATTGGCAAGGCGGGGCCCTTTGGTGCGCCGCGCTGCACCCGGTTCGTACGTCTTCATGTGCCCTGCAAATCCTTGCGCTTGCGCAACTCCCTCAACGACAGGGATTCTCCTTCCTCCAGCCGCGCGAGCAGCCACAGGTAGTCCGATAGCCGGTTCAGCCAGATGAGCAGATGGCGGTTGTCGATCAGCCCCGCCCGTTGCAAACGAACGGCCCGCCGCTCAAGTCTGCGGGCGATGGCTCGGGCAAAATCGAGGAAGGCCGCGCCGCGCGAACCGCTGCCACCTGGGATGATGAATCCGTCGGGCATCCGGATACGCGCCTCGAGAGAAGACCTGCGCGACTCAAACTCGCTAAGTTCCGCCTCGCCAATCCGCTGTTTCAGAAGATTGACGTGGTCGACCGCGGTCGCCAATTCGGCGCCCACCGTGAAGAGATCGCGTTGAATCAACAGAATGTCGTTTTTGATTTCTTCCGACTCGACATGACATCGCGCGAGGCCGAGGGCGCTGACCAATTCATCGAGGTCGCCATAGGCCATGGTACGGGGCGAATCTTTGGGCACCTCTTCTCCGGAAAAAAGGAATGTGGTGCCGCGGTCACCCACCTTTGTCGTGATCGAACGCATGAGCGGGAACGGTACTCCCGCCACGCATTTCCGGCAAGTGGGCTCGGCGCGAGCTTTCCCGCATGGCGATGCCCATGATACCGCCGGCAGCGTGTTTGAGGTTGATCCTCGCGAACTTCAACCGCCTGGCGGTGCGGCGGTCGAGCACTGGATCCTCTACATATCCTTGATGATCTCCTGCTCGGCGCTGATCAGCAGGTTATACATTTCCTCGGCCGTTTCCGCCTCGCGGAGATCGATCAGAAGGGTGGTTTGGTAACACAGCACGCAAAGTCGGGCGAGGACATGCAAGTGAATCTTGTCCTCCTGACAGCAGACCAGAAAAAAGAGGTCCGTCATCATGCCGTCCGGCGCGCCGTAGGGCACGGGCTGGACGGTTCGCCCAAAAACGAGGAAAGAATCCTCAAACATGTAAGGCTGGTGCGTCCGCGGGTGGAGCAGGGCGATTCCCCCCGCGAGCGCCGTCGAACACATCTGTTCACGTTCCTTGAGGCTCTTCAGCAGGTCCGCCTTCTGGAGCAGAAGACCTGTCTTGTCCGCCAGCGCAACCATATCGTTGATGACGGCGGCCTTGGTCTTCGACTTTAGCGCAGGGTTGATATATTCGACCTTTAGCAATTCGGGAATGATCGCATGCTGGCGGTCGAGGTTGTGCGGCTTGGGACGTGGAGTGTATCGTTCCTCGTCGATCTCCCCCTTTTTCGAGCCGATGATCCGTTTCGACGCCCACTCGTCAATCTCGCTGCGAATGAACACGAGCTTTTCGCCGCGTTTTTGGTACGGGATTTCATTATCCCGCACGAGCCTTTCGACATCCGCTCGCGAGAGGTGAAGGTAATCGGCGACCTCGTACAAATTGAAGATTCGATGAGGAACGCGGGTGGTTTTCGCACCCGCAGATGTTGATGTTTTACCCATATAAAAAAACGTGGAGCCAACGGACGGATTCGAACCGACGACCTGCGCATTACGAATGCGCTGCTCTGCCAGCTGAGCTACGTTGGCATCCGTAGTGTGTAGGTTAGTGACTACCGTCCAAAAGTCAACTGTCGATGAGGACCATCCGCTAATCCCCCGCGATGATCCGGGCGGCAGGCTTGTTTTTTAGCGCTTCCCAAGAGTACTCTCGCCACATGCGCCGAATTCTCGCCTTGTTTGCAGTTCTCATGTGCAACGGCTGTGTAACTCCTCTTCCGAAAGAGGAGCCGACCGGACCGTTAAGTCCCGAACAAATACGCGCCCTTTTCAAAAAAGCGCGCCCCCCACAGGCCTTTGGCCTGACGGTCTACACCACGGAACGGGGACCCCTGTTCGCAGGCGCTCACCGCGTTCGGCCGGAACAGGTGGCGGTTCTCTCATTTGCAGGCGATAAATCATCTCGCGTGCCCCTTATCGCCGTCGGCGCGAGAGGCGACATCCGTGCTGTTGCCCTTCTCGACACCGCCGCGAGGGAAAATTGGATCTCCTTGAAACGCGCCGCCCAGTTCGCGATGACACCCCTGGCGGGTTCAGCGCCGTATGAGGCCAATCCTGCGCATGTTTACGACGAAATCAGCGGCTATGCCGCTTTGTTGCCACGCCTCACTCTTGGATCGGTCCAGGTGGACAATAGCATTCTTTTCATCCGGGCGGCGCATGGGTCGATCGGTCCGCTAGCGAGGTGGATCCAGTCCCCCACCCCAGACCTCGTGCTCGGCGTGCCATTCATGCGCGCTTTCAGCTTCACAACGTTGGATTTTCCCGGGCGGCTCGCCGTTTTCGCCAGCGGAATGCCCTTCCCAGGGGCGCCGGAGGACCGATTAATCGAAAAGGTCAAACTGCTCGAGGTTCGCGGCGCCCTTGGGGTGGAGGGCACCATCGCGGGTGAGCCGGTCACATTCATTCTGGACACGGGCGGAGATTTTCAGGTGACCATGAGCGAGCCTAAAGACCCAATAATACGCCGACTTTCAATCGGCGATCTTGTTCTGTCCAACGTAGAGGTCACGCCCTCTCTCGACGCAGGACTCGGGGAAATCGAATATCCGCGGATCGGCCGAGGGATTCTGTCTAAATACAAGGTCACCTTCGACTTCCGGAACCGCCTCGTGTGGTTTGAGCGACCCCTTGAGGATGATGGCGAATAAAGCCGCCAGCGCGAGATTCTCTCCACTCCCGCATCCCTACGGCCCCGACCATCGCGATTTTTTTGCGCGTGACGCCGCGAAGGCCACGCGAGACGTTCTCCTTGCCATGCCAGGGTCTCCGAGAAGAAAGCCGATTCTTTGCGGATTGACCCCGTGAAAGGTGTACCGTAAAGATGAGCGCCTTCAAAAGGACTCGACATGAACCCGAAACGGGTATTGTCCAAAGACACCATCGTGTTGGCGCTCAAAGCGACCACAAAAGAAGGAATTATCGAAGAGCTGATTGACGTTCTTGTGCGCGCCGGCCGCGTCAAGGACCGAAAGGCGGCTCTGAAGACCGTCCTTGAGCGAGAGCGGAAAATGTCGACCGGCCTTCAAAACGGTATCGCCATCCCCCACGGCAAGACTGACTC